>DAIQNP010000019.1:254-17734 GCA_036788335.1 Erythrobacter sp. | reverse complement strand
CTGGAGCGGCTGGAACAGAACATCGTGCATATGTGGGAAATCCTCTTAAGCCAGTTTCGATTGGCTATCCACTTGGCCCCGGCAAGGCTAGGGCGCAAAGATGGAAAATGCGGTCGCCGCCCAAGCAAATCTTGCCGCCGAGCCTCCGCGCCCGGCGGCGTGGTTGCTGTTGGCAGCCTTGCTGGGCGGGAACATCGCGCTGGCGCTGGGGCCGTGGTTCGTGCGGATGGCGGACACCGGGCCGGTGTCGGCAGGGTTCTGGCGGCTGCTGCTGGCGCTGCCGTTTCTGGTGCTGCTGGCACGCGCGAACGGCCAGCGGCTGGGCGGCATGGGCGGCAAGACGCTGGCGCTGGTCGCCCTAGGCGCGGTGACCTTCGCGCTGGACCTTGCCAGTTGGCACATCGGCATCGGCATGACCCGGCTGGGCAATGCGACGCTGTTCGGCAATGCCGGGTCGATCGTGCTGCTGTTCTGGGTGTTCATTGCTCACCGCGTGCTGCCGCAGCGGCTGGAATGGTTGGCAATCATCTTCGCGCTGGCGGGGGCGGCGATCCTGATGGGGCGCAGCCTGGAGATTTCGACCGGGACCCTCATCGGCGACCTGTTCTGCCTTGCCGCCGGACTGCTTTACGCGGTGTACCTGCTGACCTTGCAGGGTGCGCGCGGCAAGTTTGGTTCGTGGAGCCTGCTGGTGTGGGTGAGCCTGTTCGGTTGCCCGGTGCTGCTGGGGATCGCGCTGCTGCTCGGCGAGCCGGTGTGGCCGACCGACTGGGGGCCTGTGATCGGCCTGTTCATCGTCAGCCAGTTACTGGGACAGGGGCTGATGGTCTATGCCCTGCGCTATTTCCCGCCGCTGGTGATCGGACTGGCATTGCTGACCCAGCCAGCAGTGGCTTCGCTTTATGGCTGGCTGGCATTCGGCGAGGTGTTGTCGGGGCTGGATATTGTGGGAATGGTCTTGGTGGGCGCGGCTTTGGCGGTAAGCCGGGCGCGGGCTTGATTCGTCACCGGAGCGAACGGCCGGGACTCACAGAACGGCCGAACCCCCTCAATCCCCGCTGAAATGCACCTTCCCCAAGTCCCCCATGCCCACGGTGCCGCTCGCCATTTCCAGCATCCGGTCGAGGCTGCGCTTGGCGCGCAGGCGCATCCCTTCCTCGATCTCGATCTGCGGGGTCAGGTCGCGCAGGGCGACGTAAAGCTTCTCCATCGTGTTCAGCGCCATGTAGGGGCAGATGTTGCACGAACAGTTCCCATCCGCGCCGGGCGCGCCGATGAAGCGCTTGTTCGGCAGCGCCTTTTCCATCTGGTGGATGATGTGCGGCTCGGTCGCGACGATCAGGGTGTCGCCTTCGAAATCCTTGGCAAAGGCGAGGATGCCGCTGGTCGAGCCGACGAAATCGGCGTGGTCGATGATCGTCGGCGGGCATTCGGGGTGGGCGGCGACCGGCGCGCCGGGGTGCTGTTCCTTTAGCTTCAGAAGCTCGGTCTCGCTGAAGGCTTCGTGGACGATGCACACTCCCGGCCACAGCAGCATCTCGCGGTTGAACTTGCGGCTGAGATAGCCGCCCAAGTGCCGGTCGGGGCCGAAGATGATCTTCTGTTCGGGCGGAATCTGGGCAAGGATGGTTTCGGCGCTGGAACTGGTGACGATCACGTCGGACAGGGCTTTCACCTCGGTCGAACAATTGATGTAGGTCAGCGCGATGTGATCGGGATGGGCTTCGCGGAAGGCGCGGAACTTGTCGGGCGGGCAGGAATCCTCAAGGCTGCACCCGGCGTCCATGTCGGGCAGGATCACGGTCTTCTGGGGTGAGAGGATCTTGGCGGTATCGGCCATGAACTTGACCCCGCAAAACGCGATCACATCCGCGTCCGTGGCCGCCGCCTTGCGTGACAATTCGAGGCTGTCTCCGACGAAGTCGGCAATGTCCTGGATGTCCGGCGTCTGATAATAATGCGCAAGGATCACCGCGTTACGCTCTGTGCGCAAACGGTCGATTTCGGCCAGCAGGTCGGTGCCGGTGGGAACTTTGGTCATGGTGGTCATTGGTCGGCCCCGTTATGGCGTGTCGCCTGCCATATAGGGCGGGCGGGATGTTTTTCGAGCAGATTCACTCGTCTGCGAACCGCACTGCGACTCGCGCTTGCTCGAACCCGGCAACCTGCAGCGGCACCGCAAGGTTCTGGCGTACGGCTTCGCGCGCAGCGGTGCGGGCCAGCGCGAGCACTTCGGGACTTCTCGCAAAGGCGGCTGCCTTCTGCTCGGCCACCTGAGAGTTTTTCCCGGACAGCACTTGCTGCGAGCCGCCGGTGTTGAACAGCCCTTCGGTGAACAGCCGGGCATTGGCCTCATCGAGATTGGGACGAGAGGTCTGAACTTGCGGTAGCGTCACCGTCAGTGTCTGGCTTGCTTCGTCCCAGGCAAAATCGTCGCGCTGCATCGCCGACAGGTCGAGCCGGTAATCGATGCTCGCAGGCACGATCATAGCCTGACGCACGCGGCGCACGGGAACAGTGGCGATGGTCTGTTCGTATTCGCTTTCGGCCACGACCTCGAACCGGCTGGCGAAGACGATAAGGCTGTTCTGCTTTTCGAAGGCGAGCATGGCGCTGCCGACCGGATCGCCTTCTTCCTGATAGACATAGGCACGCCAGCCGAGAAACAGCGTCGCTGCCAGCAGCAGCGCTGCAAACAATGCCAGCGCCCGTTCGCCCCGCAGCGAAAGCATGCCACCGTCCTTGCGCACGGATGGCAGGATTTCGGTTTCCGCTTTTTCGGCCTGTTTCAGATGGTCCGCCATACGCTACCGTCCCGCGCTGCAAGCTTGCGCTTTTCCAGATCGATCAGATGTGCGGTGACGCTCATTTCCGCTGCCCCGATCAGGCGCGCATCGAGTCCCTTGTACATCTCCGGTATGAAGCCGCTGACCGGGCGGGCGGCAGATGCCAGCAGGCGCAGGATCTGCGCTTCGCGCTGGCGGCGGTGGCCGATCATGCCGCGCACCAATTGGCGCGGCTTTTCAATCGCCGCACCATGCGCCGAGTGGTAGCGCACATCATCGCGCGCCATCAGCTTGTCGAGGCTGGCCATATAGTCGCCCATGTCGCCATCGGGCGGGATCACCACGCTGGTCGACCAGCCCATCACGTGATCGCCGGTGAACAGCGCGCCGCTTTCCTCCAGCGCGAAGCACAGGTGGTTGGAGGTGTGGCCGGGTGTGGCGACCGCGGTGAGGGTCCAGCCGGTGCCGCGCATCGCCTCGCCATCTTCGAGCACGCGGTCCGGCGCGTAGGTCGGATCGAAGGCCTCGTCCGAGCGCGGCCCCCATTTCTCCAGAACGTCCACCGCCAGCGCCAGCGGCGCGCAACCGACGATCGCCGCGCCGGTCCGCACAGCCAGCGGCGCGGCGGCGGGGGAGTGGTCGCGGTGGGTGTGAGTGCACATGATCGCAGTCACCTTGCGCCCGGCGATAGCGGCGATGATCGCGTCGATATGCGCCGCTTGGTTCGGCCCCGGATCGATCACTGCGCAGTCCGGCCCATCGGCTGCCCCGACCACATAGGTCTGGGTGCCGGTGAAGGTATATGGCGAGGGGTTGGGGGCAAGCACGCGGCGGACCAGCGGCTCGACATCCTCGGCGAGGCCAGTGGGCCAGGGCTGGGGAGGGATCGTGACCATAGCCTTGCATATGGAGTCTCGCATGGCAGAAGTCACGCCAGAGAGAGGGTTTTCGCATGGCAGACTATATCCTGGTGCTCGACGAAGGTACCACCTCGACCCGCGCGATGCTGTTTGCCAGCGACGGCGTGCTGGTCGCCAGCGCGCAGCAGCCGCTGACCCAGCATTACCCGCAAGGCGGCTGGGTCGAGCATGACGCGCAGGAAATCTGGGACAGGACTTTGGCCTGCGTGCTCGAAGTCATTCCCAGGGCCGGCGGGGCGGCGATGATTGCCGGGATCGGCATCGCCAACCAGCGCGAAACCGTGGTGGCATGGGACCGCAACACCGGCGCGCCGTTGTCTCGTGCGATCGTTTGGCAGGACCGTCGCACCGAACCGCTGTGCCGCGCGCTACGCGAGAGCGGGCACGAGGCCGAGGTCCAGCGCCGCACCGGGCTGCTGCTCGATCCCTATTTCGCTGGCACCAAGATGCGCTGGCTGCTCGACAACGTGCCCGAAGTGCGCGGCGCGGCGGAGCGCGGGACGCTGGCGTTCGGGACGGTCGAAAGCTGGCTGGTGTTCAAGCTGACGCGCGGTAGCCATATCACCGATGCCAGCAACGCCAGCCGGACCTTGCTGATGGGACTGGAGGACGCGCAATTCGATTCCGGCCTGTGCGATCTGATCGGCGTGCCGCTGCCCGCCTTGCCGCAGGTGACCGACATGGCCGGAGCGCTGGCAGTGACTGATCCGGCGCTGTTCGGGCGCGCGATCCCGATCACGGGGCTGGCGGGCGACCAGCAGGCGGCGACCATCGGACAGGCCTGCCTTGCGCCGGGCGAGACCAAGGCGACTTATGGCACCGGCGCCTTCGTGCTGACCTGTCAGGGCGAGACCATTCCGCGGTCGAGCAACCGCCTGCTCGGCACGGTGCTGACTCAGCTGGAAGGCAGGCGCAGCTATGCCATCGAAGGCTCGGTGTTTGTCGCGGGCAGCCTAGTGCAATGGCTGCGCGATTCGCTCGGGATCGTCGATGTCGCAGGGCAGACCGAAGAACTGGCGCGTTCGATTCCCGACAGCGGCGGGGTGACGATTGTGCCTGCGCTTGCCGGGCTGGGCGCACCGCACTGGCGGGCCGAGGCGCGCGGGGTCATCGCCGGGCTCAGCTTTGCCAGCGGCAAGGCACAGCTCGCCCGCGCCGCGCTGGAGGCGATGGCGCACCAGACGCATGACCTGTGCGCCGCCTTCGCCGCCGATGGCGCTCCGTGGGAAACGCTCAGGATCGACGGCGGGATGGCTGCCAACAACTGGATGGCGCAGGATCTCGCCGACATGCTGGGACTGCCGGTCGAACGGCCCGGCTTCGTTGAGACCACCGCGCTCGGCGCGGCGATGCTCGCGGCGTGCGGGGCCGGGCTGTACCATGATCTGGGTGCAGCGGCGGCGGCGATGCGCGGGCGGCTGACCCGGTTCGAACCGCAGATGGGGAGCGAAGTGCGCGAGGAGCGGCTGGCGCGCTGGCGCAAGGCGCTCGCCGCAGCTTAACCTATGTCGCGCAGCCGCCCCAGTTCGCGCCCGATCCGTTCCTGAAAGGCGCGCGCGGGCGAATCCATTGCGAAATGCTGGCGCCAGGCTTCGTCCAGCCGGGCGATGCGGCGATGCAGCCGTTCGGTCTCGGCGATCAGTTCGCGGGTCTCGGGTTCGAGCAGCGCCAGGTGCCGCTCGTCGGAGCCGCGATCGGGCGGCAGCACGCCGTGGAGACGCACCTGATTTTCGCTGAGTTCGCCCGAAAACAGCGCGCGCTGATTGAGCAGCCAGGCGAGCACATGCATCATCCGCGTGGTGGTCTTGAGCCCCTCGGTCGACAGCGCCAGCCGCGCCAGAGCGTCCTCGCAGGCGACCGGCTCGCGCGTGCCGGCCGAAAAGACCGCCCGCACATCGTCGGCGAGCACCAGCGCTTCGGTGTAGAGCGCCTCGATGATCGGGCGGGAAAGATTGGTCGTACGGGCCATGATGATCAAAAACCTATGCGCCTGCGGCCCCGCGCGCCACCGGGGTATGGTTACTTTCCCGACAAATATTTTCGCGCGTCCCGGTGCGGAACAATTTTCCCCCGCAACCTGCTCCAGATCGGAGCAAGGTCAGGCGATGATGTCGGGCAGCAGCGTGTCTTCGATGATCGCGATCTGGTCCTTCAGCCGCAGCTTGCGCTTCTTCAGCCGGGCGATCTGGAGCTGGTCGGCCTGCGCGTTCTGCAACGCCGCCTCGGTCAGCGCCGCGATCGCTGCGTCGAGATCGCGGTGCTCGGTCCTGAGCAATTCGAGCTTTTTCCTGAGCTCCTGCTCGCTCATGCCGGCAACAATCCTATCGATTTCGAACCCGCTCGCGGCGTCGTTAGCGCCCCGGTGTCTTGCTGCGCTACGCGTTCCCGAGCGATTCGCAAACAGCGCCTGCACGATTCCCAACACCGGTTGATGCACGAGGTTGGCGAACGCTTCGCCGCGACTGCGGGCGGATGCGGCGATTTACGATGCAGTAGGCCTTTGCAAGGCAGGATGCGTGTGGTTTCAATGGAACCTGCGGCCCGGCCGTTCTTGCCGAGTCGCCTGTCCCGGGGGCATCCCCCCGCATGAATAGGAGAACGAACTATGGCATCGACCGCAGTGTCTTCCCACCTCAACGCCCTCCAGAGCAAGCACGCCGGCCTCGAAGCCCGGTTGCGTGATGAACTGGCCAGGCCCGTGCCCGACACCGCGACGATCCAGGTCATCAAGAAGCAGAAGCTGCGATTGAAGGAAGAAATCGCGGCGACCTGATCCGCACCGGTGGCAGCATTCGCCGGCGGCCTTTGATTTTGCCGCCGGGAATGCCTAAGCCGGGCAGGTGATGTCCGCCGCAGCTTCCGCCCGCCAGATCCTGACCCGCCTGACCGAGGTCATGGCCTCGCGCCTGCACGCTCAGGCAAAGCTTGATCAGGTGGTCGAGATCATCGGGGAATGCCTGTCGAGCGAGGTGTGCTCGATCTACCTGCTGCGCGAAGGGATGCTCGAACTCTTCGCCACCCGCGGATTGAATCAGGCCGCCGTCCACGTCACCCGCATGGCGATCGGCGAAGGGCTGACCGGCGCGATCGCGCAGAAGGTCGAAACGCTCAATCTGGCCGAGGCCAAGGCCCACCCCGATTTCCAGTACCGCCCCGAAACCGGCGAGGAAAAGTTCCATTCCTTTGCCGGTGTGCCGATCGTCTACCGCGAACGCGCCGTCGGCGTGCTGTGCGTCCAGCATGTCGAACCGCGCCGCTACGAAGAGGTCGAGATCGAGGCCTTGCAGACCACGGCGATGGTGCTGTCCGAAATGATCGCCAACGCGGAACTGGTGGACGAAGAAGAAGCCCGCGTTCTCACTCAGGAACAGACCGGGCCGCAGACGCTGACGGGGCTCACCCTGGTCAAGGGTCTGGGTGCGGGCTTTGCCGTGTATCACCAGCCGCGGGTCGAGATCACGCAGGTCATGGCCGAGGATGTCGAGGCGGAACGCCAGCGCGTCTATCGCGCCTTCGACCGGATGCGCGAACAGATCGACACGCTGGCGAGCCAGGCCGAATTCGGGGTCGGTGGCGAGCACGAGGAGGTGCTCGAGACCTACAAGATGTTCGCCTATGACGAAGGCTGGTCGCGCCGGATCAACGAAGCGATCGACAGCGGACTGACCGCCGAAGCCGCGATCGAACGGGTGCAACAGCACACCCGGATGCGGATGCGCGAGATCGACGATCCGCTGCTGGCTGACCGGATGCACGATCTGGAGGATCTGGCCAACCGCCTGCTGCGCACCGTATCGGGCCAGGTCGGCACCGCCGCATCGCAGGGCCTGCGCCGCGACACGATCCTGATCGCGCGCAATCTCGGCCCTGCCGAACTGCTCGAATACGACAAGCGGCGCCTGAAGGGTGTGATCCTTGAGGAAGGTTCGCTCACCGCGCATGTGGTGATCGTCGCCCGCGCCATGAACGTGCCGGTGCTCGGCCGCATCAGCAACGGCAAGGGCGGCGGCGTGCGCACCACCATCCGTGACGGCGACGAGGTCCTGCTCGATGCCAGCGCTGGCCACGCCATCGTCCGCCCGCTGCCGCAGGTGGCCGAGGCCTTCCAGACCCGCTTTGCCCGGTCGCGCGAGAAACAGGCGGCCTATGCAAGCTTGCGCGATGTCGAGCCCTTCACCCGCTGTGGCACCCGCATTCAGGTGATGATCAACGCCGGCTTGCGCGATGATATGAGCGCGCTGGCGATGACCGGGGCCGACGGCGTGGGCCTGTTCCGGACCGAATTCCAGTTTCTGGTCTCCGCCACCCTGCCGCAGCGCGAACGCCAGCTGCGGCTGTACCGCGACGTGCTGGATGCGGCGGGCGACAAGCCGGTGATCTTCCGCACGGTCGACATCGGCGGCGACAAGTCGGTGCCCTATCTCGCTTCCGAAATCGCGGCGCAGGACGAAAACCCGGCGATGGGCTGGCGCGCGCTGCGATTGGCGCTCGAACGCGAAGGCTTGATGAAGGTGCAGGCGCGATCGCTGATGGAGGCATCGGCAGGACGCACGCTTTACGTCATGTTCCCGATGGTCAGCGAGCCGTGGGAGTTCGATGCGGCCAAGGCGGTGTTCGACGAACAGCTGGCCTATCTGCGTTCGCAGAAGAAGCTGCTGCCCGAACGGATCCACTTCGGCGCGATGCTGGAAGTGCCGGCGCTGGCCGAAGTGCTCGACATGCTGCTGCCGCGCCTCAGTTTCCTGTCGATCGGCACCAATGACCTGACTCAGTTCCTGTTCGCTGCCGACCGCGCCAATCCCAAGCTGGCCGAACGTTACGACTGGCTCAGCCCTTCGATCCTGCGGTTCCTGCGGCGGGTCATCCAGACGAGCATCGGTTCGGGCGTGGATATCGGCGTGTGCGGCGAGATGGGCGGGCGCAGGCTCGAGGCGCTGGCCCTGATCGGGATCGGTTACCGCCGGCTGTCGATCACGCCCGCTGCGGTCGGCCCGATCAAGGAGCTGGTGCGCAAGATCGATCTGGCCGAATTGTCGGCGGCCATGACCCTTTGGCTGGCCGAGCCGCAGCGCAACCTGCGCAGCGAGCTTGCTGCATGGGCCGAAGCGCGCGATATCGAATTCGACTGAGCGCAGCTTCCGGAGCATCTCGTCTGCTTGATTGGCCGACAAAACGGTTAATTGTGCCGGAACCGAGGCACATGGCGCTCGCGCCGCTTGACACATCGGCTTGCGACCGGCTGTGTGCGACTGAATTGAATTTCAGATAAGAACCACTCGAACAAGCGTGGACCCGGGTCACATGGATAGCGAAACTGAAAGCGGTACAAACGAACCGCATGACACGCCTCACGTCGGGGCAGGCGACCGGCTTCGCGCAGCGCGTGAAGCGCGCAAGCTCGATCTGGCGCATATCGCCGCTGAAACCCGCATCCCGTTGCGTCATCTCGAAGCGATCGAGGTAGGCGATTTCGCCAGTCTGCCGTCGCGTACCTATGCCATCGGTTTTTCACGGACCTTCGCCAAGGCGGTCGGTCTCGACCCGGCGGCGATCACCGACGCGGTGCGCGCAGAGCTTGGCGATACCGACGGGCGGCGGACCACTGCTTCGCAAGGGCTGGAACCGGGCGACGCGGCACGCCTGCCCTCGGCCGGGCTGGCGTGGTTCGGGGCTTTTGCGGGGCTGGTGCTCGCGGTCGGGCTGATTGCCTTTTACAACACGCGCTTCGGGGCCGGGGCCGATCCTGCGCCGCCGGTGGCCGATGCTTCCCCCGCGCCCGCGCCAACAGCTGCGCCGGTTGCAAACCCGGTCGCGACGGCCGCAGCGACGGGAGGCGAAGTGGTCTTCACCGCGCTCGACCGCGTGTGGGTGCGGTTTTACGAACAGGGCGGTGACCGACTGCTCGAAAAGGAACTGGCCAAGGGCGAAAGCTTTACGGTTCCGGCAGGGGCGAGCGATCCGCGCATCAACACCGCGCGGCCCGACCTGCTGGCAATCTCGGTCGGCGGCAGGACAGTCGCCAATCTGGCGCAGAACCAATTCCTGATGCAGGCTCAACCGGTCTCCGCCGCAGCGCTGCTGGCCCGCGCCGAGCCTGCTGCCGGCAATACGCCTGCGACCAATTGACCCCTCCTCGGCCAATTTCCCACCGTTTCGTAGGGCTACGGGGTCGACTTGCGGCAACTGAGGCGGCAGGGATTCGGTCCGTGTTCATGTGCGCCGCTGCAATGCGGCCCGGCCAACGCAAGGGAGCCCGACGAGACATGAAATTCGCCCGCCCCAATTTATCGCTGCGCCTTGCTGCCGGTGTGCTTGCCGCGGCAACGGTGGCCACGGCTGCGGTGCCCCTACAGGCGCAGGACAGTGCCGACGAAAACCGGTTGCGCAAGATCGAAGCCGAAGTGCGCGCGCTGCAGCGCAAGGTTTTTCCCGGCGGCGACGCCCGCTTCTTCGAACCGCAGATCGTGCCTGGTAGCCAGCCCGCCGCCAATACGACCGGCAGCGTCAGCCCGCCTTCGACCACTGCCGTGACCGATATCCTTGCCCGGCTCGATGCGATGGAGGGCCAGTTGCAGGCCCTGACTGCTCGGTCGGAGGAGCAGGCCAATACGCTCGGCATGCTGGAAACGCGGCTTGCGGCGATTGAGCTGGCACAAGCACAGGCCGCAGCGCCGCAGCTTCCGACCGCAGGAACTCCGGCAGGCGATGCCAATCTGGCTGCAATGACCGGGACGAGCGCCGCAGCGCCAGCGGCAACGACCACTCCCGCCGCCACGATGGGTGCGCCAACGCCCGGTCGCCTCGCCGCAGTGCAGGCAATCGCCAAGCCGCAGACCGACGATGCGGGAGACGACGAGTACTCTTACGGCTTCCGCCTGTGGAACGCCGGTCTCTACCCCGAAGCGCGACAGCAATTGACCCGCTACGTCGAACAATATGCCAGCCATCCCCGGATCAGCTTCGGGCGCAACCTGCTGGGCCGGGCGTTCCTCGATGACAACATGCCCGAAGAGGCCGCGCGCTGGTTCCTGCGCAACTACCAGGCCGACAAGAACGGCGACCGCGCACCTGACAGCTTGCTCTATCTGGGGCAGGCGATGATCGCGATGAAGGACACCAAGCGGGCCTGCATCGCGCTTGCTGAATTTGCCGAGACCTATCCGGCGGTCGCCACCGGACGCTTGGCTAACGATTACCAGGCGAACCGCGCCAAGGTCACCTGTAATTGAGCGCAGGCGCGCAGGAGAGCGGACGATTGCCAGCGAGGTCGATCCCGAACTGACCACGCGGTTCGCTGCCGATCTCGCCGCGATCTGGCCTCGTGATGAGCAAAGCGGGCCGCTCGGGCTGGCGGTTTCCGGCGGTCCCGATAGTCTGGCGCTGCTGCTGCTGGCGCAAGGTGCCATGCCCGGCCGGATTGCGGTCGCCAGCATCGATCACGGGTTGCGCCCCGAAGCGGCGGGCGAAGTGGCGCTGGTCGAGCAAATCTGTGCAGCGCGCGGCGTTCCCTTCACGGCTCTGCCCGTCACGGTGAGGCCCGGCAATGTGCAGGCGCAGGCCCGCGCTGCGCGCTATGCGGCGCTGTCCGGCTGGGCCAGGGCCGAGGGGCTGGGAGCGGTCGCCACCGCGCATCATGCCGACGATCAGGCCGAAACGCTGATGATGCGTCTGGTGCGCGGCAGCGGGCTGGCGGGGCTGGCGGGCGTGCGGGCCTCCTCGCTGATTGCTGGCAGTGATATGACGCTGCTGCGCCCGCTGCTGGGCTGGCGCAAGGCCGAACTGGAAGCCGTGGTCGCCGCCGCCGGGGTCACCCCTGTCCGCGATCCGTCGAACACCAACACCGAATTCGAGCGGGTGGCGATGCGCGAACGGCTGGCGGCGAGCGACTGGCTCGATCCGGCGCTGCTGGCAGCGAGCGCGGGTCACCTCACCGAAGCATGGCGCGCGATCCAGTGGTATGCCGAAATCGACTGGGAGGAGATGGTGGTCGCCGACCGGGTTGCCGGGGCATTCACCTATTACGCCAACGTCCCGCGCGTGGTCGGGATCGAGACTGTGCTGCGAATCATCACCGAACTCGGCGGCCATGCCGGCCGCAGCGATGTCGGCCGCGCGTGGGACCGGCTGTGGCAGGGCCAGAACGCCTCGCTCGCTGGCGTACTGGCGGTGCCCGGAGTCGAGCGGGTCGAGAAAGTCGGTGTGCTGATGCGCGCCTGGCGGTTCCGGATCGAGCCGCCACGCGGCGGGATCAATTAGCGCGAACCTTGGCAAAGTTGACACAGCTGACCCGGTGAACTTCGCAATCCTACAGGAATTGCCTCGCTATATTTGGCGGTTATGGCGAGAAATCGAAGTTGACACGATGCCGGAGTGTTGTTCGCGCTCGCGCCGAGGCAGGAAAGCGCAGGCGCTAAGCCGGTCTCACAGCACCTTGTCGCCGACCGAGACCATCTTTCCGCGGGTGATGATCACCTTGTCGCCCTTCTTCATGGCGGCGAACAGCTTTTCGGCGAATTCATCCGGCACACCGATGCAGCCGTGGCTGGCATAGCCATTGGTGACCGGCGATCCGTGGATCGCAATGCCGGTATTGGTCAGCCAGAGGCTCCACGGCATCGGCGCATTGTTGTACTTGCGGGAGAAATGCTCGCGCGATTTCCACAGCACCGGGAAGGTACCGAGCGGGGTGGGGTGCTTCTGCGTGCCGAGCAGCGCGACCGCCGTGCCGATTTCATGACCGTCGCGGAATATGCTGATCACCCGTGCGTCGAGATCGACAGTGACCACCAGTTTGCCGGTCTTGGGCGCGCCGCTTTCGTCCCAGAACCACTCGCCATAGCGGATGCTGCCTTCGATCGGCAGGATCGACTTGATCACGAAGGGATCGCTGCTGGTGATCACGGCCGGGGTCGGCGCGATCTGCGCGGCGACAGCGGGTGCCGATGCTGCTGCGGCAGGGGCGGCGACTGGCAGCGGCTGCACGACCTCGCTGGCGATCATCCGCACGGCCGGGCCGCGTGGTGCTTCGGGTACATTGGTCACTGCGGGCATATCGTCGACGATGTCGGCGGAGGTAATCACGACCGGGATGACGGCAGGGGGACTGCCCACCAGCGGCGGCAGTCCGGCATAGATCGCAGTTGCCTCGCCTTCCAGCGAATCGTCCAGCGACAGTTGCGTATCGGGATCGACCCGTTCGAACGCACCTGCTGCGCGCGCGGCCACTTGTTCGGCTGCGTCGGCGGCATCGTTTACACTCGGGCTGCCGCCGGCACCGGTGGAAGTCTGGGCCGCTGCCGGGAGAGCCAATGCGGCGAGCGCGAGCGAGAGTGCGAGGGTCCGGATCATGTCCGACATTATGCCGCGTTAATTGCAAGTTTGCCAGTGGTTACGCACGCCGCGTCCCTTGCGGGGACGGCGGTGGCGCAGGCGTTAACGCATGGCCTATCGGGGCTGCGGTACGGCAATCGCGGCCGGGCCGGCGCGGGCTGCGGCATAATCGGCTTCCGATTGCTTCATCCGCGCTGTGCCGTCTGCGATCATCTTCTGCGCCTTGGCCCGATCGACTTCGGCGTCAGCAAGCTTACGGCGCGCATCGGCGATCTGATCGGTGCTTTGTGCAATCAGTTTCTCGCCCTCGCGTACATCCTTGTTGCCCGATGCCCAAGCATCGCCATATTGCGAGATCTCGCCTCCGCGCTCGGAGATGCGCTCGCCTGCATTCATCGAAGAACTGGCGGAACCGGCACAGGCGGCCACGCCCACGGTCAGCAGGGCGAAAATCGAAATCTTGGTGGTTCTGTTCATCGCGTGATCCTTTGAAGCCGCTGGGCAGATGGCCTGACGGGCTGGCGTTCAATGAACAAAGGAAATTGCCGATGAGGATTGAGAGAGCCTGAGCTTGATATTGATATGGGAACGATTGCATCGAATACAACCGGCCTTGGGCAATATAGGACTATGCACGGATATTCTCAGTATCGTTGGCCTGACTAAAGGCTTGCGATTACGCCATACAGATCATGCGCGTCGGCATCTTCGACCGTGACATCGACGATTGTGCCCGGCGCCAGCGTCGCAGGCACGTTGCGCAGATAGACCGCCCCGTCGATTTCCGGAGCATCGGCCTGGGAGCGTCCGGTCGCGCCGATATCGCCGTCCTCATCGGGTTCGCCCACTTCGTCGATGATGACGGGGAGCGTGCGCCCGACCTTGCCGGCCAGCTTGGCGGCGGAGATGCGCTCGGTCACTTCCATGATCCGGGCGTAGCGTTCTTCCTTGATGCTTTCGGGCACATGATCGGGCAGGGCGTTGGCCGCCGCGCCTTCGACCGGTTCGAAGCGAAACGCACCGACTCGGTCGAGCTGGGCTTCTTCGAGCCAGTCGAGCAGGTAGCGGAAGTCCTCTTCGGTCTCGCCCGGGAAGCCGACCACGAAGGAGCTGCGGATGGCGATATCGGGGCAGATCGCGCGCCACGACTTCAGCCGTTCGAGCACCTTGGCCTCATTGGCCGGGCGGCGCATCAGTTTCAACACCTTGGGTGCGGCGTGCTGGAACGGGATGTCGAGATAGGGCGTGAGCAGCCCTTCGGCCATCAGCGGGATGACCTGATCGACATGGGGGTAGGGGTAGACGTAATGCAGCCGTACCCACGGCGGAGCGCCTTCCGGCGTGCGCAGCCCGCCCAACTCACGCGCCATATCCGTCATGTGGGCGCGGACAGGATTGCCCTTCCATTCGCGCGGTTCGTGGCGGATATCGACCCCGTAGGCGCTGGTATCCTGCGAGATGATGAGCAGTTCCTTCGTCCCCGCCGCGACCAGCTTTTCCGCCTCGCGCAGCACCGCATCGATGCGGCGGCTGGCGAGCTTCCCGCGCAAGTCGGGGATGATGCAGAAGGCACAGGAATGGTTGCAGCCCTCCGAAATCTTGAGGTAGCTGTAATGGCGCGGGGTCAGCTTGATGTCCGCCAAATCGCCCATTTGCGGGATGAGGTCGATGAACGGGCCCTGGCTGGGCGGCGCGTGGATATGCACCGCTTCGACCACCTGTTCGTATTGGTGCGCGCCTGTCACCGCCAGCACGGCAGGGTGCGCAGCGCGGATCGCGTCGGCTTCCTCGCCCATGCAGCCGGTCACGATCACCCGGCCGTTTTCGGCGATGGCCTCCCCGATGGCGGCAAGGCTTTCCTCCTTGGCGGAATCGAGGAACCCGCAGGTGTTGACCAGCACCACGTCCGCGCCGGCATAATCCGCGCTCATCGCATAGCCATCGGCGCGCAGCCGGGTGAGGATGCGTTCGGAATCGACCAGCGCCTTGGGGCAGCCGAGGCTGACCATGCCGATCGTCTTTTGTGGCGCGATGGTTGTGCGGTCGGGAAGAATGGTGGGGGCGGTGCTCATTATGGCCGCGCCCCTACACGTTGTGGGCGCTTTGCGCTAGGAGGACGCTTGATCGAGGAGAGACGGGTTGAACGACTTCGCATTATGGCCGGTGCTGGCAGGCGCGGCGGCGTTCTTCGCGGTGGGCGCTTTGTGGTACGGGGTGCTGTTCGCCAAGCCGTGGCAGCGTGCCGCCGGGCTTTCCGAAGCCCAACTCGCGAGCGGCAACATGGCGCTGATCTTCGGCCTGACCTTCGCCTTCGAAATGCTGATCGCGATGGTGTTGTGGCACCTGCTGGCCCGCACCGACCCGCCGCCCTTTGTGGTAATGATGATGGCGCTGGGCTTTGCCATCGGCGTGATGATCCCGGCGATCGGGATCAATTACCTGTACCTCAGGAAATCGCTCGCGCTGTTCCTGATCGACGCCGGGCATTTCGTGGTCGGCATGGCGGCGATGGGCGGGGTGTTCGTGTGGTTCCGCAGCTAGATTGAATCGTTCTCGGCTGTCGGGATGATTTCGACCACCACGTCGCCGGGCTGGAGCAGCTGGCACTCCGGCTCCCAGAAGCCGATCGCGCGGCCGTTGCGGTACACCCGCAAGCCTTGCCCGCCGGTTTCGAGAGCGGTGATCGGACGCCCGCATTCCTCGGCGCTTACCACCCGTTCGATCAGTTGCACCCGCCCGCCGACACTGGCGAGATCGGCCAGGTAATCCGCGATATGCGCGCCCTTGACGCTGCCGGCCAGCAACAGCCCGGTAAAGCGCACTGGGTTGATGACATTGTTCGCCCCCGCTTGCTTCGCCAGCGTTTCGTTGTCGTCGGCCCGCACCACCACGCTGATCGGCACTTCGGGCGCAAGGTGGCGCACGGTCAGCACGATCAGGATCGAGGTATCGTCGCGCCCGGCGCTGACCAGCACGCTTTGCGCCTGCGCGATGCGCACCGATTTCAGCGTCTCGTCGCGCGTCGCATCGGCGGCCATCACGTTGACGCCGAGCCTTTCGGCCTCGGCCAGGCGCGCTTCGGACGGGTCGATCACCACGATGCAGCGCGGGTCCACACCGCGCGCGATCAGCTCGCCCACGCTTTCCGAACCCGAGACGCCGTAGCCCAGCACCACCACGTGATCGGACAGCTGTTCCTGTATGCGGGCCATGCGCCATTTCTCCCAGCTGCGCTTGATGACGAAATCATAGGCGGCGCCCACGAAGATGAACAGGATTGCGATCCGCACCGGGGTAACGATTACAGACTCGAGCAAGCGGGCGCGGTCGCTCACCGGGGCAATATCGCCGAACCCGGTGGTGGTGACCGAGATCATGGTGAAATAGACCACGTCGAGAAAGCTGACGTGGCCATCGACGTTGTCGACCAGCCCATCGCGATCCCACCAATGGATCATGATCACCATCAGCAGCAACAGCAGCACAAACGCCAGCCGCAGCCCGAGATCACCCCACACCGGTATCCTGATCGCGCGGCGCAGTGGCTGAAAATTCTCGGCCAGCCGCGGTCTGCGCCTGAACGGGTTGCGGGCGAGGGGTGGGGCCATCCGCGCGCGCTCCGCCGTCAGCCCGCGAATCGGTCGGCGAGGATGCCGATGGTCGAATAGTGCGTGAGGTCGAGTTGCAGGGGCGTGACCGCGACATAGCCGTCGTCGATCGCTTCAAGGTCGGTGCCGTGATCCAGCGTGTGTTCGATCGGGTCGAGCCCGAACCAGAAATAGCGATAACCGCGCGGGTCACGCCCTTCGACGATGCTGCCGCGCGAATAGTCGTGGAAGCCCTGCCGCACGACGCGGATGCCCTTGACGTCCTCGGGCGGCAAGGCGGGAAAGTTGATGTTGATCAGCGTGCGGTCGGCCATCGGCGCGTCGATCACCTTGGCGAGCACTTTCGGCCCCCATTCGCGCGCCGCGCCGAATGGCACGTCATCGCCCATGCCTTCGCGGGCATAGACCTGGCTGAAAGCAATCGCGCGGATGCCTGCCAGCGCACCTTCGATCGCGGCGGAAACGGTGCCCGAATAGGTGATGTCATCGCCGAGGTTCGCGCCGCGGTTGACGCCCGACAGGATGATGTCGGGCGGCGAAGGCATGACCGTGCGCAGCGCCATCATCACCGAATCGGTCGGTGTGCCGGTGACCGCGAAGCGCCGCTCTCCGAGGGTGTTGAGCCTGACAGGCCGCGTCAGCGTGAGCGAATGGCCCGCGCCGGACTGTTCCTCGGACGGCGCGCAGATCCAGATATCGTCGGAGAACTGCCGTGCGATTTCCTCCAGCACCTTGAGGCCAGGGGCGTGGATGCCGTCGTCATTGGTGAGGAGGATGCGCATTATGTGGCTGGCTCCAATGTTGTCACCCCGCCCATGTAGGGCAGCAAGGCATCC
>DAIQNP010000019.1:0-244 GCA_036788335.1 Erythrobacter sp. | reverse complement strand
CGAGCCGTTGAGGGTGTGGACGAATTCGGTGCGCTTTTCGCCCGCCACACGGTAGCGGGTGTTCATGCGCCGTGCCTGAAAGTCGCCGGTGTTCGAACAGGAACTGATTTCGCGGTAGGCGTTCTGGCCCGGCAGCCACACCTCAAGATCGTAAGTCTTGCGCGCGCCAAAGCCCATGTCCCCGGTGCACAGCAGCAGCTTGCGATAGGGGAGGTCCAGACGTTCGAGTACGGTTTCCGCCGCG
>DAIQNP010000018.1:0-18163 GCA_036788335.1 Erythrobacter sp. | reverse complement strand
GAGGAACAGGTCCAGAAGCTGACCGATCAATACGTCAAGGAAACCGACGAAGCGGCAGCGAAGAAAGAACAGGAAATTTTGACGCAGTAAGTGCTGCTCGAGACTGCGTTCCGTTCGCCCTTAGGTTGTCGAAGGGCTGCATTTCTTTAAGGAGCCTGCGTTGAAAGAAAAAAGCGGGGCTTCGACCGGCTCAGCCCGGACGGATGGGGATTATGGGCGAAGCATCTGAAGTGCGCGCCAGACATGTCGCCATCATCATGGATGGCAACGGCCGCTGGGCCAAGAAGCGGGGTCTGCCGCGCGCGGTCGGCCATCAGCGCGGGGTGGAGGCTGTGCGCCGCCTGGTGCGCGGGTTGGAACCGATGGGGCTGGAGTGCCTGACGCTGTATGCATTTTCGTCGGAAAACTGGAAGCGTTCGGAAGACGAGGTCGATGATCTGATGAACCTCATGCGCAAGTTCATCAAATCCGACCTGCCCGAATTCGTCGCCAACAAGGTCAAGCTCAAGATTATCGGCGACTGGCAATCGCTGGCTCCTGATATTGTCGTCATGCTTGAAGATGCGCTGGCGCAGACTGCGGATGGCAATCAGACGTTGGCGGTGGCGCTGAATTACGGTGGCCAGCACGAAATCGCGCGCGCAGCGGCCAAGGCGGCGGCGGCGGGCGAGATCACTGTCGAAAGCATCGCCGCGCAGCTCGACACCAATGACCTCCCGCCGCTCGACCTCTTGATTCGCACCAGCGGCGAAGTTCGCCTGTCGAATTTTCTGCTGTGGCAATCGGCCTATGCCGAAATGCTGTTCGTCGATACACTCTGGCCCGATTTCCAGCCTGAGCATCTGACGCAGGCGCTCGACGATTTTGCCCTGAGGGAGCGGCGTTATGGCGGACGCTGAAACGCGCGTTCGAGATCCCAGAGCCGGGGTCGCTGACCTACCGGTGCGGTTGGCCTCGGCGATTGTCATGCTCGTGGCGGCGGGCGGCGCATTGTGGTTCGGCGGATGGGTCTGGACAGCCTTCGTGGTGTTGGTGGCGGGCGGCGTGCTGTGGGAATGGAACCGTCTGGTGGGTCGCTTCGGTGTGTCGACCTTGGCCGAAGCGCTGTGGTTCTTCGGCGGCATCATCTATATCGGCGGGGCGGGGATCGCGATGCTGGCGGTGCGCAACGGGCGGCAAGTCCTGCCTTTCGACTCGCAGTCGTCGGGCTACGGCCCGATCGAGGTGCTGGTTGCGTTCCTTCTCCCGATAGTCGCTGTGGATGTGGGGGCCTATTTTGCCGGCCGGGCGATCGGTGGACCCAAGATCGCGCCCAAGATCAGTCCATCCAAGACCTGGGCCGGACTGGGTGGGGGCGCGCTGTTTGCGGGCGCCGTGGCAATCGCGGTGGAACTGGCCGATTTCGGCCCTGCAGCTTTTCCCGGTTTCAGTTGGGGCGCGGTTGCGCTGGCTGCGTTCAGCGGCGCACTGATTGCGGTGATTGCGCAAAGCGGCGATTTCTTCGAAAGCTGGATGAAACGCCGAGCAGGTGTGAAGGATTCAGGTGCGCTGATACCCGGTCACGGCGGCTTGTTCGACCGGCTCGACGGCTTCATCGCGGTGTTCTTTGTGCTGTTTGTGATTGCCACAGTCCCCGAGTTGCTGGGATGAAGGGCCGATGACACGATCGCTGACCTTGCTGGGCGCCACCGGATCGATCGGCGCTTCCACTCTCGATCTGGTGCGCCGCAGTCGGAATGATTGGAGCATCGAAGCGCTGACCGCCAATTGCAGCGCGGGCGAACTGGCCGTGCTGGCACGCGAATTCGGGGCCAAGCTGGCGGTGGTGGGGGACGAGGCGTGCCTGCCGGACCTGCGCGTGGCGCTGGCTGGCAGTGGAATCGAGGCGGCAGGCGGGCGCGCAGCACTGTGCGAGGCGGCAGCGCGTCCGGTCGACATGACGGTGGCCGCCATTGTCGGCTGCGCCGGGCTTGGCCCGGTCATGGCAGCGGTCGAGCGGGGTGGCACTGTTGCGCTCGCCAACAAGGAAGCATTGGTGTCCGCCGGCAACGTCCTGATGCAGGCGGTGACTGCGCATGGCGCGACCCTGCTACCGACCGATTCCGAGCACAATGCCATCTTTCAGTGCCTTGCCGGCAACCGTATCGAGGATGTCGCGAAGATTACCCTGACCGCGAGCGGCGGTCCTTTGCGCACCTGGTCGCCAGAGCGACTGGCCGCTGCCACTCCGGCCGAGGCGGTGGCGCATCCCAACTGGTCGATGGGCGCAAAGATCAGCGTCGATTCCGCCACCATGATGAACAAGGGGCTGGAATACATCGAGGCCTATCACCTGTTCCCGGTCGGCCTCGACAAGCTCGGGATCGTCGTCCATCCGCAAAGCGTGATCCATTCGATGGTCGAATTTCACGATCGTTCGACTCTCGCGCAGCTTGGCCCTTCAGACATGCGTGTGCCGATTGCCTCGTGCCTTGCCTGGCCTGCGCGGATGGAGACGCCGCTCGCCCCGCTCGATCTGGCGGCGATTGGCGAGCTGACCTTTTTCCCGCCCGACGAAGGCCGTTTCCCCGCCACCAGGCTCGCGCGCAATGCGATCGAGGTTGGCGGCGGCGCCCCTGCGGTGCTCAATGCTGCCAATGAAATCGCGGTGGCGGCCTTCCTGTCCGGTCAGATCGCGTTCACCCGGATTGCGGCAGTGGTCGAACAGGCGCTGGACGTGTATGCCGGTCAGCGTTCCAATGCTGCGCCAGCCAACCTTGCCGAGGTGCTGGCGCTCGATGCCGAAGCGCGCGGCTGGGCCGCCGAAATTCTGGAGACCTCCGCCCTTGTTTGAAAGTCCCCCGTTCTGGATGTATGTCGCCGGCTTCCTGCTGGTGCTTGGCCCGCTGGTGACCTTGCATGAACTGGGACATCTGCTGGTCGGGCGCCTGTTCGGGGTCAAGGCCGATGCCTTCTCGGTCGGGTTCGGCAAGGAGTTGGCAGGTTTTACCGACAAGCAGGGCACACGCTGGAAGCTTTCGGCCTTACCGCTTGGCGGCTACGTCCAGTTCAAAGGCGACATGAACCCGGCCAGCGTACCTGACCGCGATGCAACGGTCGAGGAAGGCAGTTTCCAGAACGCCGCCTTGTGGAAACGCGCGCTGATCGTTGCAGCCGGGCCGGTCACCAATCTGGTGGTCGCCATCGCCATTTTCGCCTCGTTCTACGCGATCGTCGGCAAGCCGGTGATTGACGGGGTCGAGGATTCGCGCAGCATCGGCGGCTTTGCCGAACAGTCCGTTGGTCGCGAAGCGGGGCTTCGGGAAGGCGATACCATCGTTGCCATCGACGGGCGTGCGGTGGCAGATTTCGATGCCATCCGCACTGCCGTGGCACTCTACCCGGACACGCGGCTCGAATTTACCGTCGAGCGCGGCGGGGAGCGTTTCACTGTACCGGTCACCACCGCGCGAGTGATGGCGAAGGACGGGTTCGGCAACGAAAGCGCCATCGGGCAGATCGGCGTGGCGCCTGCGGGCGGGCGCTATGTGTTTGAACCGGTGAGCGTGTTTGCTGCGATGCCGCTCGCGGTTAAGCAGAGCTGGGACCTGATGGGGATGATGATCACCGGCATTCAGCAGATTATCACCGGAGACCGTTCGGTACGGGAGTTGGGCGGGCCGCTCAAGATCGCCAAATACTCGGGCGAACAGCTTAGCCTGGGTCTGGTGGCTTTCGTCAATTTCGCCGCGCTGATCTCGCTTAATTTGGCATTCATCAACTTCTTGCCAATCCCTGCGCTCGATGGCGGGCACCTGATGTTCTACGCGGCTGAGGCGGTTCGTCGCAAGCCGGTAGGACCACAGGTTACCGAATGGGCCTATCGTACGGGCATTGCGCTGGTGCTGATGCTGATGGTGGTGGTGACAGTAAACGATATATTCTCGCTCCCCATTTTCGGCAGCTGACGCTGGTGGATGTGTTCGTCTTGCGGAGTCTGGATCCTTATCCAGGCTGGGCAAAGCACAGGATGGCCGCTTGATTGCAGGTGCGGCATCGGGCAGAGGCGGCTCGCTGGGTATGGGGCATCGACGCCGCGGTTCGCGCGGGCGTGGAACAACGTGTTGGACGGGATTTTAACTTAATGAACCGATCACGTGAGACGGGCGTGTTGCCGGTCACCGGCAAGGCTTTGGCGCCGCGCGCAGCCTCGCGCGCGGGCCGTTTCGCCCTCGCGCTTTCCTGCGGTTCGATCCTCGCCGGCATCCCGGGCGCGGCATTTGCCCAGCAACAGACCGAAAGTCCTGCATCTCCCCCCGCGGCACCTGCGCCTACGCCGCAGGGTGATGTCATCCGCACGATCAGCGTCATCGGGGCCGAGCGGCTGGAGCCGACGACCATTCTCAGTTACATCCGGCTCCGGGTCGGGCAGGACTACACGGCTGCCGCAGCGGACGAGGCGCTGAAGGATCTCGGCGCAACGGAGCTGTTCTCCAGTTCGTCGATCCGCAACGACAATGGCAATGTCGTCATCACCGTCACGGAAAACCCGGTCATCAACCGCATCGTGCTCGAGGGTAACAAGCGATTGAAGGAAGACAAGATCTTCCCCGAAATCAAGCTTTCCCCGCGCCAGATTTTCACCCGTTCCAAGGTCCGCGCGGATGTCGCGCGGATCATCGAGCTCTACAAGCGTCAGGGCCGCTTCGCCGCGCAGGTTGAACCCAAGATGGTGCAACTGCCGCAGAACCGCGTCGACGTGGTGTTCGAAATCAGCGAAGGGCCGAAGTCCAAGGTTCGTCAGATCAACATCCTCGGCAACGAGAAGTTCTCCGACGGCGAATTGCGCGGTGAGATGGTCACCAAGCAATCGCGCCTGACATCGTTCTTCAGCTCGAACACCAGCTACGACCCGGATCGCCTTGCCTTCGACCAACAGAAGCTGCGGCAGTTCTACCTGACCGAAGGCTACGCTGATTTCCGTGTGGTGTCTGCCGTCGCCGAATTGACCCCGGATCAGCGCGACTTCATCATCACCTATGTCGTCGAGGAAGGCGAGCGCTACACTTTCGGCAAGGTGGAGGTCGACAGCCAGCTGCGCGACTTCGACAGCGAGTTGATGAGCGGCAATCTTCCGATGAAGCCCGGCGATTTCTACAATGCCAAGACGGTCGAAGACACGATCGAACAGCTGACGGAGCTCGCCGGCCGGTTCGGCTATGCCTTCGCTGACGTGCAGCCGCGCTACCGCCGTAGCCCCGAAGACCTCACGATGAACATCACCTTCATCCTGCGTGAGGCGCCGCGTGTCTATGTCGAGCGGGTCGATGTGAACGGCAACACGCTGACTCAGGACAAGGTCGTCCGCCGCGAATTCCGGATCGCCGAAGGCGACGCCTTCAACTCGCTCGCGATCCAGCGCACCACGGCGCGGATCAATTCGCTCGGCTATTTTCAGGAGAATTTCGAGGTATCACAGGTCGAAGGCGCCGCTGCCGACCGCATCATCCTCGAAGCCAATGTCGAAGAACGGCCGACCGGCGAATTGCAGTTCTCGGCCGGCTTCTCCTCGATCGAGCAGTTCATTCTGGCAGGCTCCATCCGGCAGCGCAATTTTCGCGGGCGGGGGCAGACCATCGGGCTCAGCCTCAACTATTCGCAGTTCTCGCGGTCGGCACAGGTCAGCTTTACCGAACCCTACATGTTCGACCGCAACATCTCGGCAGGTATCGATATCTACCGCCGCGATTTCAACAGCTTCAACTTCAACAATCGCGAACGCAACACCACCTTCGAACAAGGCACGACGGGTTTTGCCATGCGCGTGGGTGTGCCGCTGACCGAATTCATGTCGCTGATCGGCAGCTACACGCTCAACTACGAAGAGGTGACCCTCGACGAGAACCAGTTCTTCTCGGATCTCGACGGCGATGGTGTGCGCGAATGCGACCCGTTGCTGGCGGGACGGTTCCTGTGTGATGCGCTGGGCAACCGGCTAAGCTCGATTCTCGGGCTGAGCCTGAACTACAACTCGCTCAACTCGCGTCTGCGACCCACACGCGGCCGGACAATCTCGTTGAGCAGCGAATTCGCCGGGCTTGGCGGGGACGTGCGCTATCTTCGCTTTCGTGGGCGGGCGCAGCAGTTCTGGAGTGTCGGGCGGTCGGGCTTCATCTTCTCTGTGCTGGCCGAAGGCGGCACGATCATCCCGTTGCAGGATCGCGGCGGGCCCAATGTCGACGATGTGCTGCTGACCGACCGCTTCTTCCTGGGCGAACCGCAGTTCCGCGGATACGATATTCGCGGCGTCGGGCCGCGGATCCTGACCCAGCCCTATCAGCTGATCGACGGGGTTCCCACGCCGCTGACCGATCGCAACCGCATCCGCGACGATGCGCTGGGCGGCCGGAACTACTACCTTGGCCGGGCAGAGCTGGAAATCCCGCTGGGCACAGGCGCGCGCGAGCTTGGTCTCAGGCCTTCAATCTGGGTGGACGTTGGCGCCCTGTGGGGCGTGCAGGCCCCGATCTTGCAGGATAACCCCAACGGCTTGCAACAGACCGATGCCACCGGCGCGCCGCAGTTCATTCAAGTCGTAACCAATCCAGACAACACTACGACGACGACCATCGTCACCAGCCCGACAGCTCCCAACGGTACGGACAATACACCGTTGATTCGCCAGGGCAGCGCCATCCGCGAGGTTTTCCTCGGAGATACTCCCAGCCCGCGCGTCACCGCCGGGATCGGGGTCAACTGGAACTCGCCCTTCGGGCCGTTCCGCATCGATTTCGCCCAGTCCATCGTCAGTGTGGAAGGCGATGACGACAAGAGATTCACGTTCAACGTAGGAACCCAGTTCTGATGACATCCTTTGCCAAGCTTCTTGCTCCGGTGATACTCGCCGGCACTGCCATCACCGCCGCGCCGCTGGCCGCTCAGGTTACCGGAGCGATCGCCACGGTCGACCCGGCCCGCGCCATCATCAGCACCACCGCGCTGCAGACCGCCTATAACCAGGTCGGCCAGACCTATACCCAGCAGATCGAACTGCGTCGGACCAAGGGGCAGGAGCGGCAGACTCTGCTGCAGACCTTCGATACAAACGGCGACAAGGAAGTCGACGACGCGGAACTCGCAGCCAAGCAGAATTCGCCGGAGTTCGCCCAGTTGCAGGCGCTCGAACAGGAAATCGCGCAGCTGTCGAATCAGGTCGATTCAGCCCGTGTTTACGCGATCGAACAGGTATTGGCGCAATACGCGACCGCCTTGCAGGAAGTGGTCACGCAGCGCCAGATCCAGCTGGTGATCGATCCGGCGACCGTGGTGTACATCGCGCCCGAAGGCGACATCACCGCGCAGGTCACGACTTCGCTCAACGCCAAGGTCACTGCGGTCGGTATCGTGCCCCCAGCCGGATGGCAGCCGAGCCGTGAAGGTGTGCAGCTGTTCCAGCAGATCCAGCAGACGCTCATCACCGCGCAGATGATCCAGCAGCAGCAACAGCAGCAGCAGGGCAATGCCCAGGCGCCAACCGGCCGGTAAGGCTGCGCAGCGACCGAAAGCGACAGGAGCAGCAGGATGACCGAAAGCACCGAGCCGGCCGCTGGCCGGGTGGATTACGACATCCACAGGATTCTCAAGGCGCTGCCGCATCGTTATCCGCTGCTGCTGGTGGACCGTGTGAAGTCGCTCGTGCTCGGCGAGCGAATTCATGCGATTAAGGCGGTGAGCATCAACGAGGAGTTCTTTCAGGGCCATTTCCCTGGCGCTCCGATCATGCCCGGCGTGCTTCAGATCGAGGCGCTGGCGCAGGCGGCCGCGATCCTTGGGATCGAGACACTGGAACTGGCGGGCACGGGCAAGCTGGTGATCTTCATGGGGATCGACAACGCCAAGTTCCGCAGTCCGGTGACGCCCGGCTGCCTGCTCGATCTCGAGGTCGAGTTCCTCCAGAAGCGCAGCCGGGTCTACAAGTTCGCCGGTCGCGCCAGTGTCGAAGGCAAGACCAGTTGCGAGGTCGAATTCACAGCGATGATCGCCGATCCACCGAGCGCCTGACATCAGTGGTTGCATTGCTGCGCGATTCCCACTAGGCGCGCCGCTTCCCATTCCATAGCGACGCCGGTCGGAACCGGTGACAAGCTTCGAAGGACGACATGAGATGAAGGCCGAAGGTCACCCCGAATACCACATGATCACGGTCAAGATGACCGATGGTACCGAATTCCAGACCCGTTCGACTTGGGGCAAGGAAGGCGACGTGCTCGCGCTCGACATCGATCCGCTGAGCCACCCGGCATGGACCGGCGGCAATCGCCAGGTGCAGGAAGGCGGCCGCGTGGCGGCCTTCAACAAGCGCTTCGGCGGTCTCTCGCTCAAGAAATAACGAGCTTACAAGCTGCGCAGCCTTCGGGCTGCAACGAGGAGGGCGGCCCGACGGGGTCGCCTTTTTCGTTTGTGCTTCACGTCTTGTTTTCGAAGGGCGATCCGGCCCAACGGTTATCGACCACGTCGATGAGGATCGGCTCCAGTTGCGCGCTCGGCGGCCATTCCGTTCCGCTCGTCAGGGCTGTGAATGCCCGGTCGCGTGTCGCCCGGTCAGGCCACAGCGCAATGCCGATCAGGCTGCCATCCTCGGCCTGTCCCAGCAATGACCCGTAGCTCGCGAATGGCTTGAGTTCTTCGGTCGCCTCGGACCAGCGCAGCCGGAAGGCCGCGATATGTTCGTCCGCCACGACCCAGCGGTAAATGGCGACAAAGCCCTGTGTTTCCGTTGTGTTGGCGCTCACCCCTGCCACACCTTTTCGCGGTACCACTTGGTGATCACGTATTTGACCCCCTTGCGCACCTTCATCCCGTGATGCAGCGTATTGGGGTTCACGCTCCCATCGGCGCGGCGGTTGTTCCAGCACAGCAGCTTGCCGGGATCGGGTTGAAAGGTCTTGTCGATCGCCTTGAATCGCGTCGCGCCGCCCGCCTCGACTGCGTTCAGGTAGATCATGAAGGTCCAGGTGCGCTGTCCCGAGAGGGTGCAGTAACGGTCGAAATCCCGCCCACCGGGTGCAAAATAGTCGGTATGCGCCTTGAACTCCTGCCCAACGGCATAGCGTTGACCCTGCAACGGCTCGCCTAAGACCGGGTCAATCCCCGACAACTCGGTCAGCATTGCCTCGATCCGTGCAGCGGCAGGCAAGTGGCTGGCAAGGTCGCAGGTTTCGCTGGTGCGGAAATAGGCATCGCCGTTATCGTCAGCGATCGTCGAGGGACGACGATCCTGATCGATCAGCGCGACCAAATCGGCGCACAGATCCGGCGGAACGAAGTCGCGCAGCCGGAACATCTCGACCTTCGGGTTCGGCACCCGTTGGACGCCGCTGTGTTGCAGCAGGCGCAAACCTGTAGAATCATCCATCGCAAGCATGGCATCAGGATAATGCCGCTGCCGCTTTGGGCAAAGCGCTTGCAGGGCCGAGTAACAATCTTGCGCAGATTGGCAGGGCACGCAGTTTTTGCTTCCCAAGGCAGGCCCTTTGTGCAACAGGCGCTGCCCCGTCCCGAGCGCACTTGACCGCGCGCCCGCCACGCGTAAACCGCGCCACTTGCGCGGGCATGGCGGCAGCGAAAGCCGGCTCCGGGCGAAGGCATGTGGCGACCGTAGCTCAGTTGGTTAGAGCGCCGGTTTGTGGTACCGGAGGTCGCGGGTTCGAACCCCGTCGGTCGCCCCATTTTCCCTTCTCCCGATGTCAGCCGCCAAAAATGGCTTTGCCCAACCGGGCCAGGCCCTAGCGGGGACGTTTTCACTGATGACTGCATTCTGGGCCGAGCCCGATTTCGACGCGCACGAATTGGTGCAGGTGGTGCATGACCGGGCCAGCGGGCTGGTGGCGATCATCGCGCTGCATTCGACTCATCTCGGCCCGGCGGCGGGCGGCACGCGGTTCTGGCACTATGCCGATCCGGCCGGAGCGATCCGCGATTGCCTGCGGCTGTCGCGCGGGATGAGCTACAAGAATGCGATGGCCGGCCTGCCGATGGGCGGCGGCAAGGCTGTGATCCTGGCCGATCCCGCCGGGACCAAGACTGCCGAAATGCTGGCGGCGTTCGGCGATGCGGTCGAAGGGCTGGGCGGGCGCTATGTCACCGCCGAGGATGTCGGCATCTCCGAAGCCGACATGGTGGCCGTCTCGCAGCGCACCCAACATGTCTCGGGCCTGCCGGTGTCCGGCACCGGCAGCGCGGGCGGTGATCCCGGTCCGTTCACGGCGATGGGCATCTATCACGGTATCAAGGCGGCGGTGCGTCATAAGCTGGGCAAGGACAGTCTGGCGGGCGTCCATGTCGCGGTTCAGGGCACCGGCAGTGTCGGCGGAGGCGTCGCGCGATTGCTGGCGCAGGACGGAGCCAAGCTGACCCTGGCCGATCTCCACGCCGAACGGGCCGCCGGGCTCGCACGCGAACTGGGTGCGGATGTGGTGGCCTCGGATGCGATCATGTCGATTGCCTGCGATGTGTTCAGCCCCAACGCGCTGGGCGCGATCCTCGATGACGAGGGCATCGCCCGGCTCGATTGCGCGATCGTCGCAGGCGGGGCCAATAATCAGCTGGCCAAGCAAGCGCATGGCGGGCTGCTGGCCGGGCGCGGCATTCTCTATGCGCCCGATTATGTCATCAACGCCGGGGGCATTATTTCGGTCACGGTCGAATACCTTGCCCGCCGCGCGGGCACCTCGGCCGACATCAACGACGTGCGGACACGTCTCGCGCAGATTCCGGGACGGCTCGAGACGATCTGGCAGAACAGCGATGCCAGCGGCATTTCTTCCGACGTGGTCGCAGACCGCATGGCGCAGGAACTGATCGGCCGAAGCTGATCCGGCGCGCGTAACGCAATCCGCAGTGCGCAAAAGGGAACCAATCATCCCTTGCATGAATTGCAGTCTTGTCCGGATCGGGTGTATGGTTACAAGCCCGATCCAACGCAGAACATCATGCACATATACGCCAACCCCACCCGTTTCCTGTCGCTCGCGAAGTGGCTGACGCCGCTTTTGCTTTGGAGCGGGCTGGCGCTGGCGACCGGTGCGCTGGTCTGGGGCATCGCTGCAGTGCCGCCCGATCGGTTGATGGGCGAAACGGTGCGCATCCTGTTCATTCACGTTCCCGCCGCCTGGCTGGGAATGGGCGGATGGGCGGGGATCGCGATTTCCTCGGCCATGTTGCTGATCTGGAAGCATCCGCTGGCAGGCATCGCCGCACGCGCCATCGCGGTGCCGGGGATGGTCTTTTGCGCTGTCTGTCTTGCGACCGGATCGATCTGGGGCCGGCCGACCTGGGGCACCTGGTGGGAATGGGACGGACGGTTGACCAGCATGCTGGTGCTATTGTTCCTTTATGCCGGCTATATCGCCCTGACGCAGGCATCGGCGCGCGAAGGCGGTTCGGCCAAGATCGCCGCGATCTTCGGACTGGTGGGCGCTGTCAATGTGCCGATCATCAACCGCAGCGTGGTGTGGTGGAACTCGCTCCATCAGCCGCCCAGCATCACCGCAGGCAAGAGCGCGATCGACGCGGCCTTCCTGGTGCCGTTGCTGATCGCGGTGCTCGGGTTCGGGTTGCTGTTCGGAGCCATCGTGCTGATGCGGATGCGCGCGCTGATCGCCGAGGAACAGGTCGAGGCGCGGCTGCGCCGGCGCGCGCTTGACGATGATGTGCCGCTGGCGAGCGCTCCGGCGATGGAACAGGCATGATGCGCGAAGAACTCAATCAGTGGGATTTCGTTATCCTCGCCTATGCGGTGGGTGTCGTCGCACTCGCCGGACTCACGCTGTGGGCGTGGCGCGCGATGCGCCGGGCCGAAGCCAAGCGCGATGCCACCCGGCGACGCTGAACGGAAATCTGCAATGAAAGCCAAACACCAACGCCTGATCCTCGTCATCGCCGCCTTGCTGGCGATTGTCGGTGCGGGCCTGATCGCGGCCTGGACGCTGCGCAATCAGGCCAATTATTTCTACCTGCCCGAACAGATGGCGGCTGAGCCGCCGTCGGTGGGGCAGGCGGTGCGATTGGGCGGCATGGTGCGCCCCGGCTCGATCATGATGCTGCCCGACGGGGTGACGGTGAATTTCATGGTCACCGGCAACACTGACGATGCCATCCCGGTGCGCTACAGCGGAATCCTGCCCGACCTGTTCGTCGAAGGATCGGGCGTGGTGGCCGAAGGCAGCCTTGGCGCCGACGGGGTGTTCCTCGCCTCCAACCTGCTGGCCAAGCATGACGAGAATTATGTGCCGCGCGAACTCGAAGGCATGGGTAGCCAACAGGCCGCCAAGGTCGCGGCCGACACCACCGTCGGGCTCGATTAGAGCCGTGGCACGGAAGGAAACGCGATGATCGCCGAAATCGGATTGGCCGCCTTGTGGCTCGCTGCCGCGCTGGCGGTGTTGCAACTGGTATCGGGCTCGCTGGCGCTGCGGCCGGTTGAGGGCGGGGTCAATCCGCTGGCGATCTATGCCCGTCCGGCAGCAGTGATTCAGGCGCTGCTCGCGGTTCTGGCTTTCGCGATGCTGTTGTGGGCTTTCGCAGTCACCGATCTTTCGATCAAGCTGGTGGCCATGAATTCGCATTCGGCCAAGCCGATGCTTTACAAGATCACCGGCACCTGGGGCAATCACGAAGGCTCGATGCTGCTGTGGGTCGGGGTGCTGGCGCTGTCGGGCGGCTTGCTGGCGGGGCTCGAAAAGCGCCTGCCCGAACGCACCATGAGCGCAACGCTGGCGGTGCAGGGCTTCGTGGCGCTGGGTTTCTATGCCTTCCTGCTGCTTTCCTCCAACCCGTTCGAACGGCTGCCGGTCCCTGCGGTCGAGGGCGTGGGCCTAAACCCTTTGCTTCAGGACATCGGCCTCGCGATCCATCCGCCGACGCTTTATGCGGGCTATGTCGGCCTGTCGGTCGCCTTCAGCCTTGCAATGGGCGCGCTTCTGACGCGCGAGGTCAATCCGGCCTTCGCACGCGTGATGCGTCCGTGGGTGCTGGGGGCCTGGGTGCTGCTGACCTTCGGGATCACCGCCGGTTCCTATTGGGCCTATTACGAGCTGGGCTGGGGCGGCTGGTGGTTCTGGGACCCGGTCGAGAACGCCTCGCTGATGCCCTGGCTGGCGGCGACTGCGCTGATGCATTCGGTAGCGGTGCTGGCGGCGCGCGATGCGCTGCGGACGTGGACGATCATGCTGGGCGTGCTGGCGTTCTCGATGTCGATGTTGGGCACCTTCCTCGTACGCTCGGGCGTGCTGACCAGCGTCCACGCCTTCGCGGTCGATCCTGAACGCGGGGCCTTTATCCTCGTCCTGCTGCTGCTCTATATCGGCGGGGCTTTCACCATCTTCGCCTTGCGCGCCGGCGCGGTGGCCGAGGGCAAGCGCTTTTCCGCCACCAGCCGCGAAGGCGCGCTGGTGTTCAACAACGTGATGCTCTCGGCGATCCTCGCGATTGTGCTGCTGGGCACGCTCTACCCCCTGCTGACCGAGGCCTTCGACGTTCGCGTGTCGGTCGGGCCGCCATACTTCAACCCGGCAAGCGCGATCTTTGCCGTGCCGATGTTCCTCGTCATGGCGGTCGGCCCGCTGCTGCGGTGGAAGGAAGACAAGCCGGCGCGGGTGCAGTTCGAGATGCTGCTGATCGTCTCCGTTCTTATCGCGGTGATCGCGCTGGCTGCGCTGTTCGGCAATTATCCGTTCCTGCCGCTGCTCGGGCTGGGCCTTGCCGCTGCGCTGGCAGTGGCCGCATTCCTGCCCTTGCGCGGGCGCAAGCTGACCCGCGTGCCGACGGCGACCTGGGGCATGGTGCTCGCTCATTTCGGGGTCGCGGTGTCGCTGTTCGGCATGGCCAGTGAAGCGGCGTTCACCGAAGAACGTCTTGCCGCCGTCGTTCCGGGAGGCAGCGAGCAGGTGGGTGACTGGACCATGACCCTGCAAAGCGTCACCCCGGTGGCCGGCCCCAACTGGACCGCCATCGAAGCCACCATGCTGGTGAGCCGCAACGGGGGCGAGCCGGTTCGCCTTGCTCCGCAGTCCCGCAATTTCTGGTCGCCTTCGCAGGCCACCAGCGAAAGTGCGTTGCTGACCCGCTGGGACGGGCAGCTTTACGCCGTGCTCGGCAGTCCGGCCGAAGACGGACGCTGGCAGGTGCGGGTGTGGTGGAAGCCGTTCGTGACCTTCATCTGGTACGGCGGATTGCTGATCGCGCTGGGCGGGGTGCTGGCGATTGCCGGGCGGGTGCAGGTCGACGTGAGGCGCCGCAAGGCCACCGCACTGGGCGACGCGCGCCGCGCCGATCTCGAGGCGCTCGAAGCCCAGCCGGTGCCCGCCGAATGAGCAATGCCGCCGAGTTGGCCGAAGCACCGCGCCCGCGGTTGTGGCTGTGGCTGCCGTTGGCGCTGTTCGCCTTCTTCGCGGGGCTGGCCGCCTTCATGCTGACACAGGACAAGGACGAGTTTGTCCAAAGCACCATGATCGGACAGCCATTGCCCGATTTCGCGCTCGATCCGGCTACGCCGGGCCTTCCGGGCACCTCGACGGCCGACTTCACCAGCGGGCAACCGCGCCTGCTCAACATCTGGGCCAGCTGGTGCCTGCCCTGCATCGCCGAGGCCCCGCAGCTCGAAGCCTTGCAGGGGCAGGGGATCGAAATCATTGGCATCGCCATCCGCGACCGGCCTGAGGATGTCGCCAATTTCCTCGGCCGCTATGGCAATCCCTACACCCGGATCGGCAGCGACCGGATTTCCGAAGTGCAGCTGGCGATCGGTTCGTCCGGGGTACCGGAAACCTTCGTGATCGATGCTTCCGGGGTCATCCGCTACCAGCACATCGGTGCCATCCGCCCAGAGCACGTCCCGCTGTTGATGGCCGAGCTGGAGAAGGCACGATGATCCGCAAGCTGATAATGGTTCTTGCAGCTTTGCTGACGGTGCCTCTCGCGGCGCAGGACACCATGCCGCCTGCGCCCTACGCCTATAATCAGCTCGACGACCCCGCGCTCGAAGCCGAGGCGACCGCGTTGATGCAGACCCTGCGCTGCCTCAAGTGCCAGTCGCAGTCGATTGCCGATTCCGACGCGCCGATGGCGGGCGACATGCGCCATCAGGTGCGTGCCCGGATCCAGGCCGGCGAAAGCCCTGCGCAAATCCGCGCATGGCTGGTCGCGCGCTACGGCGATTACGTCAGTTACGCTCCCACTGTCAGCAGCAGCACCTGGCCATTGTTCGCCGTGCCGGTGCTGGTGATCCTGATCGTCGCCGGTGTGCTGCTGCGGCGGCTCGGCAAGCGGCGCGATGGTGATGGGAGCGCGGCATGATCGAGGGTTGGCTTGGCATAGGCGCGCTGGCGCTTGCCGCGTTTGCGGCGGCGGTGCTGTGGCTGCGGCTGCCGCGCGAAGGCTTCGCGGTGTTCGGCGCTGCGCTGGTGTTCGGGCTGGCGGGCTATGCCTGGCAAGGCTCGCCCGGCCAACCCGCCAGCCCCCGGACCGAGCCGGTCGAAGCCGCAGACCAGGGCGAGGCGATGGTCGAGGGCCGCGCCGCGCTGTTCGATCGCACCCAGCCGCCTTCGGATTACCTGCTGACCTCCGACGCCTTTGCCCGGCGCGGGCGGTTCGGCGATGCGGCGGGGCTGCTGCGGCGCGGGCTGGAGGACAATCCTGACGATCTTGAGGGCTGGCTGGCGCTCGGCCTTGCGCTGGTGGGCCATGCCGACGGCTTCGTCACCCCGGCAGCGGTGCAAGCCTTCAACCGGGCCAAGACAATCGAGCCGGAGCATCCCGGTGCCGAATACTTCCTCGGCTTCGCCTACCTGCAAAGCGGCGAGGTGCGTGCCGCCCGCAACGTCTGGGCCGGGCTGGTGGAACGCTCGCCAGCCGATGCCCCGTGGCGCGAAGGGCTCGAGACCGAGGTTGCGCGGCTCGACGACATGATTGCCCGCGCGCCGATGCTCCAAGGCCAGTGAGAACTGCCGGTGCAGTGACGCCAAGATGTCAGATGCGTGTCCTCCGGGCAGGACATGTTGCAGGCGCGAAGGCGCGGTGCTAGGCGCGCCGCCTCACCCGCCGGAATCGGTCCGGCACGATGGGCAGTACCGCACCAACGGGAAATCCGCTTGAAATGAACGATACCGCAGCGCCTGCCCATCAACCCCCGTCCGGCGGGCAAAGTCACAGCGCATCGAAAACTGCGCTGGCGGTGGGTGCCATCGGCATCGTGTTCGGCGATATCGGCACCAGTCCGCTTTACGCCTTTCGTGAAACCTTCGCCGGGTCGCACCCGCTGGCGCTCGACAATGCGCATGTGCTGGGGGTGGTCAGCCTGATTTTCTGGTCGATGACGCTGGTGGTCTCGATCCAGTACGTCACCATCCTGATGCGCGCCGACAACAAGGGACAGGGCGGATCGCTGGCGCTGGTCGCGCTGATTTCGCGCAGCATCTCCACGTCGAAACATGGCTGGATCGCGGTGCTGCTGGGCGTGTTCGCCACCAGCCTGTTCTATGGCGACAGCATGATCACCCCGGCGATCTCGGTGCTGTCGGCAGTCGAGGGCCTGACTGTGGTCGACAGCCGGTTTGACCGGTTCGTGATCCCCATCGCTCTGGTGCTGCTGGTTTTCCTGTTCATCATCCAGAAGCGCGGGACGGCGAAGGTCGGCGCATTGTTCGCTCCGGTGATGATCGTCTATTTCATCGTCATCGCGATGCTGGGTACCTGGCAGATCATCCAGACCCCTGAAATCCTGTGGGCGCTCAATCCGTGGTATGCGGTCAACTTCTTCGTGATCGACGGCTGGCTGGCCTTTCTGGCGCTGGGCAGCGTCGTGCTGGCGGTGACCGGGTCCGAGGCGCTCTATTCCGACATGGGCCATTTCGGACGCGGTCCGATGCGGCTGTCGTGGTTCGGCTTCGTCATGCCTGCGCTGCTGCTCAATTACTTCGGGCAAGGCGCGATGATCGTCGGCCTGCCGCCGCAGCAGGCGGCCGAGGCGATCCAGAACCCATTCTTTTTTCTGGCTTCGGAGGAATGGCGCCTGCCGCTGGTGCTGCTTGCGACGGTTGCCACCTTCATCGCCAGCCAGGCGGTGATTTCGGGCGCGTTCTCGATCACCCATCAGGCGGTGCAGATGGGCTACATCCCGCGTCTCAATATCCGCCACACGTCCGAGACCGAGGGCGGGCAGATCTACATCCCGGTGATCAACTGGGCGCTGATGATCTCGGTCATCCTGCTGGTGCTGACGTTCCAGAACTCGTCCAATCTGGCCGCCGCCTATGGCATCGCGGTCACCGGCGCGGTGACGATCGACACGCTGCTGATGGCGGTGCTGTTGGTGAGCGTGTGGAAATGGCGCTGGTGGTATGCCGCGCCGGTGGTGGTGCTGTTCCTGATTGTCGACGGCGCCTATTTCGCCGCCAACCTCACCAAGGTGGCCGACGGCGGGTGGTTCCCGCTGCTGGTTGGTTTCATCGCCTTCACCCTGCTGACCACCTGGGCGCGCGGGCGCAAGCTGATGCGCGAACGGATGAGCGAAAGCGCGCTGCCGCTGGAGATCTTCGCCAAGTCGGCCAAGAACTCCGCGCTCCGGGTCCCCGGCACGGCGATCTTCATGGCATCGAGCACGGTGGGCGTGCCGTCGGCGCTGCTGCACAATATCAAGCACAACAAGGTGCTGCATGAACGCGTGGTGATCCTCACCATCAGCATTGCCGACGTGCCTTACGTCGATCCGGAAGCGCGCTGCGAGATGAGCGATCTGGGAGACGGCTTCTATCGCGCGGTGCTGCATTACGGCTTCATGGAGGAAACCGACGTGCCGCTCGGCCTCAAGCAGATGGAGCGTTGCGGGGGCGAGTTCGACATGATGCACACCAGCTTCTTCCTGTCGCGCCAGACGCTGCTGCCTTCCGAAAAGCCCGGAATGCCGCTGTGGCGCGAGAAGATCTTCGCATGGCTGCTGAGAAACTCGGCGAGCGCGATGGACTTCTTCAAGCTGCCCACCAACCGCGTGGTGGAGCTGGGGAGCCAGGTGGAGATCTAACTCCCCGTCGGCGGCTCGTCCTTGAATGGCTCATCCCGATCCTCGAAGCTCAACCCGTTTTTCAGCAGCATCGGGATCTGGCTGAAGGTGAACAGGAAGGTCAGCGGC
>DAIQNP010000017.1:0-18215 GCA_036788335.1 Erythrobacter sp. | reverse complement strand
ATGGTGGTGGCTGTCGTTGCGCGGCGGCATGAACAGGTTCCAGATGCCGGCTTCCCTGGCCTTGGCCTTGGTTTCCTCGACGATGGGAAGCACTTTCCAGCGCTCACCCTCATGCTCCTGCCGGTCATAGACCGCCGTGTTGGGGCGGACATGCGCCGCGATGAAATCGCGCACACGGCCCGACCAGTAAAGCTGGCGCTGCGTGGGTTCGAAATTCATGAGATGTTCCTCTCTCGTCCTTATTTGCAATCGAATCTTCAGGCGACCGTGGCAGAGCATGGCGCACGCGCCAAGCTCTGATTTGTGGGTTTCAGATACCCACCGAATGGGCATCGGGGTCGGCGCGCAGGGCGTCGTCGACCGGATCGGCAGGTGTATTGGCGCGGCGATGCGCGAGCCGTTCGAGCCGCGCATCATGCTCGATCCGGCTGATCGGAAAGCGCCCCAGCCACCATGCCGCGATCAGTGCCAGCACGATGGTGGCCGCACCGAAACACAGCACCATCGTCTCGATCACGGCGAAGGGCGTGGTTGACGGATCGGCACCCTGCGCCAGTCCGGATAATCCAATGATCTGCCCGGTCACGAAAATGCCAGCGCCGGTCGCGCATTTCTGGATCAGCCAGTTGCCCGAATAGAATGCACCTTCGGCCCGGCGGTGGGTGCGTTCCTCAAACGCCTCGACGATCTCGGCAATCATCGAGGTGGCCGAAATCATCATCACCACGCCCAGCGTGTTGCCGAGCAGCAGGAAGCCGAAAAAACCGAAGGTCGATGCCGGGGTGCCCGGTTCGGGCCACAGTCCGGCCAGCAGCAGGCCATAGGGCGCAAGGCTCATCACCGCCCCCCCGATCGCTGCGACTGCCGCTGTCGGGGCCTTGCCCCAGCCCCGGTGCAGCGGGCCGACAATCACGAACATCAGTACGACCGACAGGAACAACACCACCGGGTACAGCACCAGATCGTTACGGCTCAGCTTCCACACGAACAGGTTGAGATAGTTCGAGATCGAAAAGGTCATGCCCTGTGCCACATAGGCGGCAAGGCCCCCGGCGGCGAAGATCAGAAACGAGCGTTCCGAGAACGCGTCGGCAATCTCGGCAAAGGCGCCCTTGAACGAAAATGGCGGGGGGCGCTGCGCGGGCAGGCGGGCCACCAGATGGTGCTGGCCCAGCGCCGATCCGATCACCGACACCGCGATCAGCACCCCGCCGAAGATGCCGAAGGGGGCGTAGCCGCCTTGTTGCAGCAGCCCTTCCTGCCCCGGCATGAACACGGTGTAGGCGAGGATCATCATCAGCAATCCGCCGAACCAGCCCGACAGGAAGCGATAGCGGAACAGTGTGGTCCGCTCGTCATAGTCCTGCGTGATTTCGGGAACCAGGCTGATCGAGGGCACCTCGCAGGCCGACAGGAGCACGCGCACAGTGACCGCGATGGCGAGCAGTCCGAGGAAGCTGGGCGCCTCGCCGCCCGGCGGGCTCCACATGAGCACCCACGCAAAGGCGAGCGGGATCGGCGCGGTGTAGAGCCACGGCAGCCGGCGGCCCCAGCGGGTGTAGGTGCGGTCCGACAGGTTGCCGATGATCGGATCGACCACCGCATCGACCAGCAGCGCGATCAGCAGCGCGGCGCTGACCAGCCGCGCATCCATTCCCAGCACCTGATTGTAGAAAATCAGCAGGAAGAACGAAAAGCCCGAATCCTTGACCCCGAAGGCGACCGCCCCGAAGCCCTGTACAAGTTTGATCCGCAGCGGGAGCGAGCCCGCCTTGGCCGTCATGCGCGCGCGCTCCGCCGCATGGCAGACCGACCGAATCCTGACACGTTTCTCTCCCTTTTTCCGCCCCCGACCCTAGGCCCATTGCCGCGTCCGTCAATCGCGCCTGCGGTGACGCTACGGCATCGCCGCAAGGGCGATCGGCGCTTGCAGGCCCCATGCAAATGACGATAACGTAAGCGTCAAGTGGGAGCTTAATCGAGAGGAGAGTCGGACAATGGCCGATCTGGAAACATTCCGCAGCGAGACCCGTAGCTGGCTGGAGGCGAACTGCCCGCCCGAAATGCGCGAGCCGGTGCGCGACGAGGAGGACGTGTATTGGGGCGGCCGCAACGCCACCTTCAAGAACGACGCACAAAAGGCATGGTTCGAGGCCTGTCTGGCGAAGGGCTACACCGTCCCCGCCTGGCCCAAGGAATATGGCGGCGCCGGTCTGAACGCAGCCGAAGCCAAGGTGCTGCGCGAGGAAATGGCCCGCATCGGCGCGCGCGTGCCGCTGTCTTCCTTCGGCATCTGGATGCTCGGCCCCGCGCTGCTGCATTTCGGCACCGAAGGGCAGAAGCTGCGCTTCCTCAATGAAATTGCGCGCGGCGAAATCCGCTGGTGCCAGGGCTATTCCGAACCCGGCTCGGGCAGCGACCTGGTGTCATTGCAAACATACGGCGAGGACAAGGGCGATCACTGGGTGGTCAACGGCCAGAAGATCTGGACGAGTTACGCCGATCACTGCGACTGGATCTTCTGCCTGGTGCGAACCAACAAGGAAGACAAGTATCAGGGCATCACCTTCATGCTCTACGATATGGCGAGCGCAGGGGTCAGCACCAAGCCGATCCTGTTGATCAGCGGCAATTCGCCGTTCTGCGAAACCTTCTTCGACAACGTCGCCGTGCCCAAGTCCTATGGCGAGGATTGCCCGGCTTACGTCGGCCAGATCAACCGCGGCTGGGATGTCGCCAAGTACCTGCTCGGCCACGAGCGCGAGATGATCTCGGGCGCGGGCGGCGGGGACCGGACTTCGGCAATCGGCGCGGCGATGAAGCGCCACGCCACCCGGAGCGGCGACGAGGTCGATCCGGTGCTGCGCGCCGAACTGGCGATGTTCGATGTCGACGCGCTGGCATACAGCGCGATGGGCGAGAAGTTCCTCGACGAGATCAAGGTTGGCAAGGCGCATCCTGCGCAGCCCAACATGATGAAATATGTCGGGACCGAACTGAACAAGCGCCGCCATGAATTGATGATGGCGGTCGGTGGTTCGCGCAGCCTGGAATGGGACAGCGAGGAAACCGAGGGCGGCAAGCCTTCGCGCGGCTGGCTCAGGACCAAGGCCAATTCAATCGAGGGCGGAACGTCGGAAGTGATGCTCAACGTCATCGCCAAGCGCATTCTCGACCTGCCGGGCGCCTGATCCGCGCCAAAAACTTTACGGGCCGCTTCCGCGCAACCGGGAGCGGCCCGAACGACACAAGACTACCGGGAGAGGACCCCCAATGCCCCTGTTTCACGACGAAGATCAGGCCATGCTGGCCGACACCGCGCGCGGCTTCATTGCCGAGGAAGGCAATATCGCCAAGCAATTGCGCCACTGGCGCGACCGCGACTGCAAGGATGGTTTCGGCCACGGCCTGTGGAAACAGATGGCCGAAATGGGCTTCACCGGGATGCTGGTGGGCGAGGATGACGGCGGACTGGGCATGGGCCATGTCGAAGCCGGGATCGTGCTGGAAGAGATCGGTCGCAACCTCACACCCTCGCCCTTCCTCACGTCGTCGGTGCTGGCTGCGACGGCATTGAAGCACGGCTCGGCCGACCTCAAGGGGCGTTATCTGCCCGGCCTGATCGCCGGTGACAGCGTCTTCGCGGTCGCGATCGACGAGACCGCCAAGCACCGCCCCGGCCGCATCACCACCCGCGCCGAACGTTCGGGCAACGGCTTCAAGCTGTCGGGCGCCAAGACCTTCGTCGTCTATGGCGCCAGCGCCGACATGATCGTGGTCGCTGCACGCACCTCGGGCGCGGACGAGGACGCTGACGGCATCACCCTGTTCGCCGTCCCCAGGGATGCGAGCGGGATGAGCCACAAGGCCGTGCGGCTGGTCGATTCCTCGATGGCAACCCACACCCAGTTCGACGGTGTCGAACTCGACGGCGACGCGGTGATCGGCGCAATCGACGGCGGGCGCGCCGTGCTCGATGCGATGCTGCTGGCCGGGCGTGTCGGCGCGGCGTCCGAAGGTGTCGGCGTGGCCTGCGGGGCGATGGACATGACCGTCGATTACCTCAAGCAGCGCAAGCAGTTCGGCAAGCTGATCGGCGAATTCCAGGCGCTCCAGCACCGCGCCAGCCACCTCTACTCCGAAGTCGAGATCGCCCGCGCGGTCACGATCAAGGCGCAGCAATTGCTCGATGCCGATGCCCCCAGCGCCGACCTGATGACCAGCGTCGCCAAGGCCAAGGTCGCCAAGGCGGCGCGCCTCGCGGTGCAGGAAGGCGTGCAGATGCATGGCGGAATCGGGATGACCGACGAATATGACATCGGCCTTTACATGAAACGTGACCGCGCGCTGGCCGAATTCCTCGGCGACGCCAATTTCCACGCCAATCGCGTGGCGGAATTGAGCGGGTATTGATCATGGACCTGCAATCACTTTTCGGCCTTGATGGCCGCATCGCGCTGGTGACGGGCGGCAGCCGCGGAATCGGCAAGATGTTCGTCGAAGGCCTGCTCGCTGCCGGCTGCGCCCGCGTCTACATCTCGGCGCGCAAGGCCGACCAGATGCAGGCCACGATCGATGAACTCGGCCCCGATCGCGTGATCGGCATCCCCGCCGATCTCAGCCAGATGGACGGCATGGTCGCACTGGCCGATGAGATGAAGGCGCGTGAGAGCCATCTCGACATCCTCATCAACAATGCGGGAGCAGCATGGGGCCAGCCCTATCTCGAATTCAACGAGGCCGGGTGGCACCGGACGATGGACCTCAACGTCAAGACCCCGTTCTTCCTCACCCAGAAGCTGCACGACCTGCTGGTCGCAGGTGGCCAGCAGGGGCGGCCCGCCAAGGTGATCCATGTCTCCTCGATCGACGGGCAACGGATCAACCCGTGGGAAACCTATGCCTATCAGGCATCGAAGGCGGCAGTGATCCAGCTGACCCGGCGGATGGCGGCGCGGCTGATCGATGACAATATCGTGGTCAGCTCGATCGCGCCCGGTGCCTTTGCGTCGGAAATGAACAAGGCTGCCAAGGACGCGCCGGACGCCAGCGCCGCCGGCATCCCGGCCAAGCGCATCGGCACTGCCGAAGACATGGCGGCCGCTGCAATCTACCTGTGCAGCCGCGCGGGCGACTACGTGGTGGGCGATACGCTGACGGTTGACGGCGGCATCGTCAACGCGCTGCTGCCCAACCACTTCGCCGATCCGGGCGGCAAGGGCTGAAGCGCGGCGGCGGCGTCGCTCAGCCGAGCAGCGCTGCCGCTCCCACACCCAACGCCGCCAGGCTGATGGCGAAAGCCGCGACCATCAGCAGGCCGTCGCGCACGAGCAATGCCAGTCCGAAGGCGGCGACAGCGAGCATCGGCGCAGTGCTGGCGAAGGGCACGAATTCCAGCGGTGGCACGGTAAGGCACAGCAGGATGACCAGCCCCGCGGCAAGGCGCGGCCAGGGCTGCCGGACGAAACGCGGCATTCGGCCGTGAAACCAGCGGTCGAGCCTGACCGCGACCGGTTCCAGCTTGTCGGTCGCCTTGTTCAGCTTGGCGGCCGGGACGGCGCGCCGCTGGACCAGGCCGGGCAGCCACAGGTGGTCCTTGTCGAACAACAGCTGCGCCGCCGTCAGCGCGACAAGCAGCGCGAGGAAGGTCGGCACGCCGGGAATGCCGCCGACCGGCGTGATCTCGATCAGGGCAGGGATCAGCAGCGCCGGGCCGTAAGACCGGTCTCCGACCGCGTCGAGCACGTTGCCGATAGTGACCTTGTCGTGGGCGTCGGAAGTGGCTCGCAGCATGTCGAGGACATTGCACACCGAATGCAGCGGTTGGCTATCGGAGCGCGGTGCGGCGTCGTTCATCGCAGCCTCTAGCGGATGATCCGGTCAAGCGTGCCGTAGCTTTCGGTGATGCGACCGCGCGGGAAGGCCAGCACGGCAATTGCCAGCCCGGCGGCAAGGCTCACCACCAGATGCAGCGTATCGCCGCCCAGCAGCAGGGGCGCAGCCGCCAGCGCCAGCCCCAGCGGGACGAGCGCGAAGCGCGCCGCGCGGCACACCTCGGCCGCCGCCACCGCCAGCACGGTCAGCACCAGCGCGCCGAGCAGGTGATCGGCATTGGCCATCGTGCCGCTCGCACCCAGCGTCAGGCGAGTGAACAGGAAGGACAACCCGATCGCGCCTGCCAGCAGCAGGGTCCACGGCAGGTTGACCCCGCCTGTCACGATCTCCTTCAGGATCGCGCCCGGCTTGCGATCGAATTCGTGCTCGACCTGCGTCAACCCGGCGCCCTCCCGGCTTACTTCGTCGGTATCGCCGAACAGCAGTACCCGCAGGACACTGCGTCCGCGTTTCATCCGGCGGCGCAGGAAGCTGATGCTCGCGGCCAGTTCGTCGATCGAATAGGGGATCTGGATCAGCATCGCCGCCGCGCCGATCAGCGCCAGCGTGCTCCAGGTGCCGATCACGATCGGCTGGATGATGATGAAGCCGACCGAGACGATCCCCAGCGGCACGATCAGCAGCCCGAAGGCCAGCACCAGCCACGGCATCGTGCGCCACCGCGCCCGCCCACCAACGATCCCGGTCAGGATCTCGATCATATAGACCAGCGCGCCCACCGCCGCATCGGGCACCGGCCAGGCTTCGGACACGCTGGAGGTGATGATTTCCTCGGTGCCGTTCTGTGGGTCGGCGGCGCTGCCGGGGAAAAAGGGTTCCCACACGCCGCCGATCTGGTCCATCTGGTAGGCGGCGAGATAGCGTGAGAATAACAGGCCGACAATCGCCAGCGCGATCACGGGCAGTCGCTGGGTCCAGGACGAGGGATTGAAGCTCCACCCCGGCGGGATTTCCGGCGCGCGGCGGCGGGCCACCATGCTCGGCCCGATTTCCGGCGGCGCGCATACGGCCATGCCGAAGATCAGCGCGCCCACCAGCGTATCGGACAGGTAGGCAGCGGCATTGGGGGTGATGAACAGCACCGGCAGGGCCATCACCAGCAACCCGATCCCGGCCGAGGCCCAGCGCGCCGCGCCCAGCCGCCAACCGAGCGAAGCGGTCGCCGTGACCAGCAGCGCCGCGCCCAGAGCGACTTCGGACCACGCATAAAGGGGGTTGTCGAGCCCGATCAGCGGCGGCTGGGTCATCAGCCAGAAGGCGAGCCCGATATTGACGAAGTGAGTCCAGCGCGTCGCCCGGTGCTGTTCGATCCGGCGGGTTTCGACCTCGCGGCGCAAGCCTTCGGGCTGGACCACGCCCTCGTGATCCATCTCGTCCAGCCAGGGCGGCGGGGTGATACCGTTTTTCGCATACCATGCGGCTGGATCGCGCTTGAGGTTGGCGATCATCGCCGGGAGCACGTCGGTGAGCCGGTGATGCGGACGCCAGCCGAGCCAGCGCGCGGCACGGGTGAAGTCGAGCGCATAGTGATCGTCCGCCATGCCGATCATGAAGGGCTGGATGAACGGTTTTTCGCCTTGGTCGATGGCATCGGGGATCAGCGGTTCGGCGGCATTCTGCGCCGCCGCGCCAAGCTTTGCGAAGCGCGCCGGAAGCCGGATCGTCGGCCAGTCCTCGGCGCCGTGGATCAGCGCGCCGATCCGGTCCTGAAGCGCCTCGTAGCCCATCGCCTCGCGCTCGCCGATCAGGATCTCGGCATCCGGCGGCAGCCTGTCCCGGTGCGCGATGGTCAGGCGCACGGCCTCGATCATATCCGCGCGGTGCAACATCGACTGCCCGGCATCGAGCGGCCCGGCATAGAGGTGCGACTGGAAATCGCGTTCGTAGATCCGGGCGATCTGGTGCGTCAGGGTGGGGACCGCGCTGTCCTCGTCATACACCCCGGCCAGACGCAGAATCGCATAGGGCATCCCGGCTTCGGCGCGGATCAGGTCCTCGACCTTCTTCTTCGATCGGGGGTATTCCCATTGCGGATCGAACGGGGTGTCCTCGGTGATTGTCTCGCCAGGATCGGTTGGCGCGTGCACCAGCATGGTGCTGGCATAGATGAAGCGCTCGACCGCAAAGCCGTCCAGCGCGGCCAGCAGGTTGCGGGTGCCTTCGCGATTGACGGCGTCGTAGAGCGGGTTGGGTTCGCCGGAGAAGTCGAAGAACGCGACCAGATGGATCACCGCTGCAATCTCATGCCCGTGATCGCGGCCGATGGTCTGGAGCGCGTCCCTGACCGATTGCGGCTCGGTGATGTCGAAGGTCACGATCTCCGGCCCGCCATCGCGGTCGGCGCTGCGGTCCAGCCCGACCACCCGGAAATCCTGCGCCAGCGCCCGCGCGAGCGAATGGCCGATGTTCCCATCTGCACCGGTGATGAGGATGAGTGGTTTTTCGCCTCGCGCGGTTCGCGCCAATGTTCTGCTCCCTTGCGCCGCGTGGTGCGATATCCCCAACCGATGCGCTTCAGGATTGTCGAGGCCGCAGCGTGCCGCACTCGCCTGGGTTAAGACAGCCCGCAGCCTGCCCGCTTCCCGACATTCGCGGACGAAAGCAGGCGGTCGAGCGGTCGGCCTTGAGTTACCGCGCGATCAGGGGGCCGCTGGCGAAGTCCTCGCGGGTGATCACGTAGGTGACATGGGGTATTGCCGCGCCTCCGGCCATGATCCGTTCCTCTGTCCGGTCGGTCAGGCGGGCGCCGATCGCTGCCAGCGCGCGGCACGAGCGGGTGTTGTCCTTGCCCACCACGAACCGGCATTCGGCCACGCTGGCGAGCGCATGGGCCAGCATCAGCCGCTTCATCTCGTGATTGAACCCGCCGCCCCAGCAGCGCCGCGCGAGGAAGGTCCAGCCGATCTCGACCGAGCCGCCGCCTGCCTCAACCAGCCCTTCGAACCGTGAGCCGCCGATGATGGTGCCGGTGGCCTTCTCGATCGCCACCAGCGCGCCCCCGCCCGCCAGCGCATCGGCGAAGAAGGCGCGGAACACCGGCTCACGCCAGCGATCGTGGGCGGGATGCTGCTCCCAGATCAGCGGATCGGCGGCGATCGCGAACAAGGCGTCCCAGTCCTCCGGGCAAAGCGGACGCAGGGTCAGGCGCTCGCCTTCCAGCAGCGGCTGGCGGTCGAGCACCGGCGCGCAGGCCCTAGACCGCGACCGCCGTCAGCGCGGCGATGAACTTGGGCAGGTTGGCAGGGGTGAGGCCAGCTATGTTGATGCGGCCCGATGCGGCCATGTAGATGCCGTGATCCTCGCGCAAACTGGCAACCTCGTCCTTCGAAACCGGCAGCATCGAGAACAGCCCGTTCTGCGTGCCCAGAGGGGTGAGGTCGATCCGGCCCGCGCTGCCGGCCTTGGCCAGCGCATCGCGCACCTGCCGCATCCGTGCGCGCATGGTGTCGAGTTCGGCTTGCCACTGCGCGGTCAGGTCGGGATCGCGCAGGATGATCCGCACCGCCGCACCGCCGTGGTCGGGCGGCATTGACCAACACGCGCGGGCCAAAGCATTGGCGTTGCTGAACGCAGTGTCGAGCGTCGCCTGATCTGTTCCAAGCACATAGAATGCCCCGACCCGGTCACGGTACTGGCCGAAATTCTTGTCGCAACTATAGGCCACGAACGCCTCGGGAACCCTGGCCAGCAGGGCGCGCATCCCGGCGGCGTCCTCCTCCATCCCGTGGCCAAGGCCCTGATAGGCCGAGTCGACAATCGGGAAGGCGCCGCTGCGTTCGAACGCTTCGGCAATCGCGGTCCAGTCATCGGCGGTGTAATCGATGCCGGTGGGGTTGTGGCAGCAGGCGTGGATCAGCACCGCCTCGTCCGCGCCCGCGCCTTCAATGGCGGCGATCACGGCGCTTAAATTGGCAGTGCCATCGGGCAGGGCATGGTCGAACGCGGCCAGTTCCATCCGCAGGTCGCCGAGAATCTGGGCGTGGTTGGGCCAGCTCGGCGTGCCCATGTGGACGCGGGTGACACCGGCTTTCTGCACCATCGCCAGCGCCAGCCGCACTGCGCCGGTGCCGCCCGGGGTCTGCATCCCGGAAATCCGCCCGCCCATTGTCGGATCGCTGCCGAAGATATGCGGCATCAGCCCGTTGACGAAGCCCATGTCGCCCTCGGGCCCGAGATAGGATTTGCTTTCCTGACCATCGACCAGCAGCTGTTCGGCCGCCTTGATCGCGGCGAAGACCGGGGTGTCGCCGTCCTCGGTGCGGTACACGCCGACCCCGAGGTCGATCTTGTCCTCGCGCGGGTCGGCCGCATGGAGGCGGATCAGGGCGAGCAGAGCGTCGGGCGCCTGGGGGCTGAGTCGGTCAAGCATCATAGCCACGGCGCATGGCCTGCCTGTCGATTCATCGCAACCGGGTTTTCGCCCTGTGGTTCAGAAAGGCAGCCAGCGCTGCTGTTTGGAAAATTTCATGTACCCTGCATTGATCCCGAGCCGCAGCCCCGCGCCGACCCGGATCGGGATCAGCACCACATCGCCCCGGCGCAGGTAGCTGGCATTGAGCCCGCCGACCAGATAAGCCTGCCCCTCGCCCGCAGCGAAGCGCTTGTAGAGGTCTTCGCTGTCATAGAGGTTGTAGACCAGCACGAAGGTGTTGGCGGCGTTGGCCCCGGCATCGAAGCCGACCGACGGGCCGGTCCAGTAGACTTTGTGCGTGCCTTCAATCTTGTGGTGCAGCGTGCCCGAACCATAACGCGCCCCGAAAATGAACGCGCCGCCAGCCTCGCGCCCGACGATGTAGCCATTGGGCTTGCCCTGCTTTTCGAGCAGGTCCTCGATCAACCGGGCCAGCCCCTCGGCGCCCTTGCCGAACACGCCTTCAGCTGCGCCGATCAGGTCGTCTTCGCCATAGGTATCGGCGTTCGCCTCGGCCACCGAAGGCGGGCTGGTGGCAGGATCCGACCATTGCGGAGTGGCCGCAGGATCAGCGGGAGGGGTAGCATAAGCGCCGAATTCGTCGTCGAAGGCGGTGTCAGTCGGTGCAGGAAGGGGGGCAGGCGCAGGGGCGGGTTCGATACCGGGCGCAACGAGATCGCCGTCGATGCTATCGGGATTGTCGGCGGCGCCTTGCGCATAGGCATCGTCCGGATCGAACCGTTCGAGATCCTGCGCGGCCGCCGGTGCACCCAGCGCCATCGCGCCAAAGGCCAGCGCAGCCAGAACGGCTGCTCCGGCAGCTCTGGCCGAGGCCGTGTAACGTCCCATTGTCGTGCCCATGTTCGCAGCCCTTTGTCCTGACGGCATCAGTACCCGCACGTCCCGCACGATAGAGCAGAATCCTTTGCCTGCCCCATCGCAATGGTCCGGCGCTGAGCCGAATCGAAATTGCGACGAGTTGTGGAAGCGCGTTAACCCTCGGCCCCTGAACCGCTGCCGAACCGGGCCATCAGCAATTTTACGCCAAGCCACCTTGCCGCTGATCGCAAGCGCCTCTATAGCGCCCGGCTTGCAGCCCGATTGCAGACCCGGAGACGTGGGTGAGTGGCTGAAACCAGTTCCCTGCTAAGGAACCGTACTCTATCAGGGTACCGAGGGTTCGAATCCCTCCGTCTCCGCCACCTGCTTCTGAGAAGATTGAGTTTTCCTCTCAAGGGGCCAAGGCCGGATCGGGCGTATCAGGGCTACGGATCGGTCGAGTCAGCCGCCTGCCAGACCGAAAGGCTGCGCACCCGCATCGTCCCGCTGCCGCCGGTGTAGTCGCCCTTGTGCTTGACCGCGACGGTCATGAGCGGAAACCACGTTGTCCCGCGAAACGGATTGACCGCCTGGAACACCTCCTGCCCGTCGACGAACCAGGTGATGAAGTCGGGCGCGATGTCGACGGCGAAGCGGTAGTAGGCGCTTTCGAAGCCCCTGATCCCGTAGGCGGTGCTGGCATTCATCCGCATCGGCACCGTGAAGCGGCGCTTGCCCTTGCGCCCGCCATGCAGATTGCCGCTGATGTCGCGCGCGAAATCGAAGTCGGGCGAATAGCCGAAGCCCTCATAAGCATCGATTTCCGGTGGCCAGCCGGTGGTGGGCAAAAGCGATAGCGCAGGCCAGGCGCCGCGTCGGTCGGGCATCATCGCTTCCCATCCATACTGGCCGTAACGGATGTGGGTCGCGGGCATGGCTTGGCCGGTCAGCACCGCCGCGCCGTGCTGCCAGCGTGGAAGCCGAGGCCGAGCGCTACGGCCATCACTTCGCGTTGTATTGCATGGTGCGGCCGGGCCTGACCGGTCTGTGGCAGATCTCGGGACGCAGCGACGTGCGCTATTTCGAGCGCGTGTTGCTCGATGCCCGTTATGTCAGCAGCAAGACCGTGCTGCGCGATCTCAGGATCATCGTGCTGACCGTGCCGAGCGTGCTGGCTGCCCGCGGTTCGTACTAGGGTGCGATCTCGGCAGACCCGCGCTGAGGCGGGGCAGGGCTGGTCAAACGATACCCCGTCAGACTGCTACCGAACCTGCCAGCTTCAGGTCCCGGCGATTCGTCTTGTCATGGAAGGCAACCTGACGCGTTAACTGATCGGCGTGCGAATGCCAGTCTTGGTTAACCGGGACTCAAGCATTTTCCTCTAGCCCGCGAGCGATCCTTCAATGCGGCACATCCGCCGCAATGACGTTGCAACGGGAGCAGAGATTGAGAGCCGTCGGACGAATTGGGCAATGCTCGATGCGAACGAAAGGTGCCGGCATTGTGGCCGCCGCCTTGGCCGTGCTTGCGCCCGATCCGGCGTTTGCCCAGCTTCGCTCGCTCGAGAACCCCTCGTTCGAGGAAAATGATCCGGCCGGTCCGGGCTCCCCCAGCTTCCAGATCATGCCCAGTTCCCTGGTCCCGGGCTGGGAGACGACCACCAACGAGATCGAATTGTGGGATTCCAACTTCAACGGGGTGCCCGCCTTCGAAGGCAACGTCTTTGCCGAAATGAACGCCAATGTGAACGGCACGTTCTATCAGAACATCTGCCTGATCAGAGGAGAGCCGGTCGGCTGGACATTCGCACACCGGGCGCGCTCTGGCGGGCCGGCCACCCAGACCGTGCGCTTTCAGGTCGCCAGCAGCAGCGGCAGCCTGCTGCAATCGCTGACGACTCAGGAATCACGGACAAGCAATCAGGTCTGGAACGTCAACACCGGTTCGGCCCTCTATAATGGCCCATCCGGGTTGCAGCGGGTGCAGTTCACCACCAGCGACCCCGGCTCCTTCGGCAATTTCCTCGATGCCATTCAGCTCAACCTGCGGCCCTTCGTCCAGCTTTCGGCCGCCAGCGCAACCGCGCCCGAATCCGTCGCCTCGTCCGCTGTGCCGACGCTGCTGGTCACCGGAAGGGCGCAGAATCCGATCAACGTCACCGTCAACATCACCGGCGGGACCGCGTCGCGGGGGAGCGACTACACCACGCCCGGCGGCGGCGCGTCCTTTACCGTCACCATCCCGGCGGGGACCTATTACAATAGTCGGATCCCGCTCGGCATCACGATCATCGACGACGATCTGGTCGAAGGCAGCGAGACGATCACCTATGCGCTGTCTTTCAGCACGGCCTACACGCTCGCCCACACCACGAACTGCGGTGCGCCCGCGCAGACCAGCGGCACTTACACCATTACCGATAACGATGCCCGGATAACGCTGCGCAAACAGTGGGTGGACGCAATTGTGGCCGACGCAACCAGCATTGCCATCGCGCGCGGCGGGAGAATCCTCGACACCTTTGCGTCCGAGGCGTCATCGCCGGGCGACCTCGACACCGATCCCACCCCGACGCCGGTCGTGATCGGCGATACCCTTACCCTGTCGGAGACACTCGCCGCCACGAATCTCGGCCAGTATCGCTCCACGCTGGCCTGCACCGGCACGGCCGACACAAATCTCGCAGACGGCCTGACCGTAGGTCCGGGCGAGACCGCGATCGTCTGCACCTACACCAATGCCCGGAGTGTCCCGCTGCTCGTCAGCAAGACCTCGAGCGTTCTGGCCGACGGCGTCAATACGGCCGATCCGAAAGCGATACCGGGCGCAACGATTCGCTACTGCATCCTGGTGGTCAATCCGGGCAGTGTGCCGGTCAGCGACGTCAGGGTGGTCGACACCCTGCCGGAACCCCTGCTGTACATACCGGGGTCGGCACGGACCGGCACAAGCTGCGAGAGCGCGGTCACCGTCGAGGATGACGATGCGTTCGGCAGTGACGAAAGCGACCCTTTCGGAACCGCATTCAACGGCACCACGCTGATCGGTTCTGCCGCCAGTCTGGACGCAGGAGCGAGCTTTGCGATCGTGTTCCAGGCGCTGCTCGATTGAAGGCGTGACCGTGCAGTCGGCAGCCTAGGCGCGCGCCCGGTCGAGCAACAGGCGCCAGGCGCGGTCCGCAAGGGTCAGCAGCGTGCGCTCGGCACCGTCGGGGCGTCCTGTTCCAAGCCACAGCAGCGTGAGGAACACGGCATAAAGGATGGCCCCTGCGCCGCCCGCGAGCACGATTGTTACAAGCGCGCCGGGTAGTGCGGAGACCGGTTCGAAGCGGTCCAGACCGAACACAAGCGCCGCGGCCATCGCGCCTGCCGCCAGCAAGGGGCGCCAGGTCACCGACAATTGCCGGGCGACCGGAATGCCGCTCAGGAGGGCGACGAGGCGGAGGTTCAGTGCGATGTTGATCAGGCTCGAAACCGCCCGTCCGGCGACGATCCCCATCAGCGCCCCCAATTCGGTGGCGGTTCCGGCGATGAGGCCTGCGAGCACGATCGGGATGCGGATCGCGAACACTCTGGCATCGCGGCGGAACACCTCCCTTGTCCGGTCGAGAGCCATGGCGAGGGCCTGCGAACTCTCGACTGTCTGAAGCGCGCTGAGAATGACCAGCGCCTGGATTATCGGGACCGCCGGCAGCCATTGCCGACCCATCGCCAGTTCGACCAGCGGCGCCGCCAGCACGGCGAATCCGAAGCCGATCGGCATTGCCAGAAGGGAGACCAGCCCCTGACCGTTCAGATAGGCGTGCCGCAACCGGTGCAGATTGTCCTGCATCCGGGAGAAGGCGGGGAAGAACAGGGTCCGCAATGGGCCGACCCCTTCCTTGATCGGCAGATAGGCGATGCGGTTCACGACCGAATACTGCCCCACCGCCCCGGTCGGGACGAACAGCCCCAGCAGGACCGGGTCGAGCCGCCAGTTCGCCGTCTGGATCCCGTTGCTCAAGGTCAGCCAGACCGAAAAGGACAGCAGGTTGCGGTATCCTCTCAGCGAAAAGCGTGGACGGTAGGTGTGCACCGCATAGGATACGATCACCCGCGTCAACTGGGCTGCCAGGCTGCTGAGCACCAGCGCCCAGAACGAGCGGAACGCATAGGCGATCGCAATCGCCACCACGAAGCCGGCGAACTTGGACGCCACATGACGCCACATTGAGCGCGAATTCCTGCCAGAAGATCAGTTTGCGCGTGAAGATCACCAGCATCGGGTTTTCCAGCCCGCTGATGACGGTTGCCGCAGCCAGCACCAGAAACAGGTCGACCAATCGCGCGTCGCCGTAAACTTGCGCGAAGGGAAAGCCCAGTCCGGCCATGACCACCGCCAGCACCACCGCCCGTAGCAGGTTCAGGGTGAAGGCGGTGTGATAATGATGCGCGCGCGGGTTGCGGTGCTGGACCAGCGATTGCGCCAGCGACAATTCGGTGATGGCGGCAATCATCGCGAAGATCGATTCGGCCACCGCCACCAGCCCGAAATCCTCCGGCACCAGCAGCCGCGCAAGGACCAGCGTGCTGGCCAGCCCGAGCGCATTGACCAGCAGGCGCGACGATCCGATCCAGGCGGCGCCTTTGGAAAGCGACTGTCTGCTGCCCTCTTTCATTGCGCCTTTCCTGTTTCAGCCCACGCGCAAAGATCACCCGGCAGGCGCTCATGAGAGCACGCAGAGCCGCTTTCTTCAGCCCAGACGGACCCAAGCCCCGCATGACGAAGGAGGACCGCGCCCTTGTGGGATCGCTTTATCGCCACTCGGTCCAGAGGCTCGAGGATATGACCGGGCGCGATCTGCCTGCATGGCAAGCTTGACCTGCAAACCCAGCTTCGATAATTCGACCTTTATCGAATCATTGAAAGTTCGTCATGCCGCCCGATACCGTCATCCGCGCGCTCGCCGCATTGGCGCAGGAACACCGCCTCGCCGCGTTTCGCCTGTTGGTGCAAGCCGGCGCGCCGGGCATTCCTGCCGGCGTGCTGGCTGAACGAATCGGGGTGCCGCCGTCCTCGATGAGCTTCCACCTCGCGCAACTGGCCCATGCCGGGCTGGTCACGCAGCGGCGCGAGAGCCGCTCGATCATCTACTCGGCCGATTTTGCCGCGATGAACGGCGTGATGGGCTACCTTACCGACAATTGCTGCGGCGGTGTACCCTGCGATCAGCCGGCGGCCTGCCCCCCTTCCGAACCCGAACAAGAGCCCGAACGAAAGAGCGCCTGATGAAACGATTTCACATGCATGTCGGCGTGACCGACCTCGATGCCTCGGTTAGCTTCTACACCCACCTGTTCGGGGCCGGACCCAGTGTGGTGAAAGCCGATTATGCCAAGTGGATGCTCGAGGACCCGCGCATCAATTTCGCGATCTCGCTGCGCGAGGGCGCGGTCAAGGGGATCGAGCATGTCGGCCTTCAGGTGGAGAATGCCGAGGAACTGGCAGAGGTCTATGCCCGGTTGAAAGCCGCCGACCGCCCGGTGCTCGAAGAGGGCGCGACCACCTGCTGCTACGCCCAGTCGGAAAAGAGCTGGATCGCCGATCCCGACGGGGTGGTGTGGGAAGCCTTCCTTACCGACGGCGCGAGCACGACCTATGGCGGCAGCCCGGATCTTGGTCAGCTGGCGTCGGCCGATGCCCTGTCGTCGGCCTGCTGCGTGCCGCAGATGCCCGCCGCCGCCGCGCCCGCTCCGGCCGCCGCGCCTGCCAAACCCACCACTTGCTGCTGAGGCCTGTCATGAGCGCGACCCCAATGAATGTGCTGTTCCTGTGCACCGGCAATTCGGCCCGTTCGGTGCTGGCCGAAGGCATTCTGAACCATGACGGGGCCGGGCGCTTCAAGGCGTTCAGCGCCGGGAGCCAGCCAGCCGGGCGGGTCAACCCCTTCGCGCTGAGTACGCTGGCAGCGCGCGGCTATCCGGCGCAAGACTTTGCCTCCAAAAGCTGGAATGTCTTTGCCGAAGGGCCGCAATTCGACCTGATCATCACCGTGTGCGACAGCGCCGCGGCGGAAACCTGCCCGGTCTGGCCGGGCCGCCCGGTCAGCGCGCATTGGGGCATTCCGGATCCTGCCGCCATGGAAGGCAGCGACGCTGACAAGGACGCCGCTTTCGCGCTCGCCTTCGAGCGGATGAAGCGCCGGATCGATGCCCTGCTGGCGCTGCCGGTGGACGCTCTCACCCCTGAGGCTTTGCGCGCAGAATTGCTGGCGATCGGCAAGCAGGCGGAAACCGCATGAGCACCTCGACCATCACCGTCGAAACGCCGCCCACTGCCGCCGCAGGGCTGGGCCTGTTCGAAAAATGGCTGTCGGTCTGGGTCGGGGCGGCGATCCTTGCCGGCGTGGCGCTGGGAAATGTCGCGCCGCAAGCCTTCGCCGCGCTGGCCGCATTCGAATATGCCTCGGTCAACTTCGTCGTCGCGGTGCTGATCTGGGCGATGATTTTCCCGATGATGGTCGCGGTCGATTTCGGCGCGGTGCGGCGTGCGGGCGACAAGCCCAAAGGCCTGATCATCACCTTGGTGGTCAACTGGCTGGTCAAGCCGTTCAGCATGGCGCTGCTGGGCGTGTTGTTCTTCGAAATCGTGTTCGCCGACCTGATTGCGCCCGCCGATGCGCAGCAATATATCGCCGGCTTGATCCTGCTGGGCGCGGCGCCGTGCACCGCGATGGTTTTCGTCTGGGCGCAGATGACCAAAGGCGATCCGGCCTACACGCTGGTGCAGGTCGCCGCCAACGACCTCATCATGATCGTCGCCTTTGCGCCCATCGTCGCGCTGCTGCTCGGGGTGACCGACATCGAAGTGCCGTGGGCCACGCTGCTGCTGTCGGTCGCGCTCTATGTCGTGGTGCCGCTGGTGGCCGGGGCGATCGTGCGCCAGCGCCTGCTCACAACCCATAACGGGGACGAGCGGGCGGTGAGCGACTTTACCGGGCGGATCAAGCCGCTGTCGGTGATCGGGCTGCTGGCTACGGTGCTGCTGCTGTTCGGCTTTCAGGCCGAGACCATCGTCGACCGGCCGCTGCTGGTAGCGCTGATCGCGGTGC
>DAIQNP010000016.1:0-18446 GCA_036788335.1 Erythrobacter sp. | reverse complement strand
ATCGGGCAAGCCACGCTGGGCGGCTTTAACGGCATGCCGGGGCTTCCGACACTAGCCTTCTGGATACCAGGGGCGGGCAGCGTCCAGTTGGGGATACAGGGCCTTCTAATATTTGCGATCATCCTAGCGGCGCTGCTTTACGTGATTGTCACCTATGCTGCCGACAGCCGGTTTGGCGAGATCCTCTCCGGTGTGCGCGACAATGAAACCCGAATGGAACTGCTGGGTTACGACGTGCGCTTATGGAAGTGGCTCGCCTTCGTCATTGGCGGTGCCATCGCTGGCATTGGTGGCGGCCTTTTCGCGGCATGGGGAATGTTTACCAACCCTTCCGTCTTCAGCCTCACGCAGGCAGCCATGGTCATCATCTGGGTGATGGTCGGCGGGCGCAATTCTCTGTTTGGGGCCTTTGTCGGGGTCGTCATTGTGCAGTGGATCGCAGACGAAGCAGATAAGATCGTGTCGCAACAGACGCCACTGATCCTCGGCCTGATGCTGATCCTCTCGCTATTCCTGTTGCCCAATGGCATCGTGCCGACGATCTCGAAATGGCTGAAATCGTGGATTGGTGCAGAGCCGGCCGCCGCTGCCAAGGCGGCAACCGCTAGGCCCGCCGCGCATGCCGCCATGGAAAGCTCCACTGTCAACGGATTGGCGCACGGCGTTATCGTCGCGGAAAATGTCACTAAGAGTTTCGGCGGGCTATCCGTGCTGCGCGGGGTTGATCTCACCTTCGACGCGGCTCCGATCTACGCGATCATCGGCCCAAACGGCGCCGGCAAGAGCACGTTCTTCAACGTCCTGACCGGGCGGGTCGACAGTACTGAGGGGCGCGTCACATTGAACGGCACGGATGTCGGCGACCTGCCCACATTCCAGCGCGCCAGGCTCGGTCTCGGCATAAAGTTGCAGATCGCCTCGGTTTTCCCAAGCATGACGCTGCGCCAGCATATCGATCTGGCGCTGCGGTCGCGACCGGTCGGCGACCGGCAGGCGTTGATCGAGCAGATACTGACGGAGGCCGATCTTCTGGATCGCGCGGACGACGTCGCGTCGGATCTGTCCCATGGGCAGCAGCAGTGGCTGGAGATCGCCATGGTGATTGCCCAGAACCCGTCGCTCATCCTTCTGGACGAACCGGCGGCGGGCATGTCGCGCCAAGAAAAGATACGAACCGCCAAGCTGATCGAGCGCCTTTCAGCCTCCCATCGCATCATTGTGGTCGAGCACGACATGGCGTTCGTCCGCTCGCTTCAGTCTCCCGTAGCCATGCTCCACGAAGGTCGGGTCTTTAGGAGCGGCAGCTTTGATGCGGTGTGCGGTGACGAAGAGGTGATCAACATCTATCTCGGGAGGCGTTCCAATGCTCTCGACGCATGAGCTGTCGTCCGGATACGGGCGCATCCTGGTCCTGAGGGGCGTGTCCATCACCGTCGCTGAGCCCGAGATCGTTGCCGTCCTCGGCCGGAATGGCGCCGGCAAGACAACCCTGATGAAGACACTCGCCGGAATCGTGCCGACGCAATGCGGCAGCATCGATTTAACAGGCACCAACCTGGTGCCGCTGTCGGCCGACAAGCGGGCTCGCCTCGGTATTGGCTACGTCCCTCAGGGGCGCGGCATCTTTCCAAAGCTATCGGTCAAGGAGAATCTGCTGGTTGGCCTTTACGCTAGTTCTGGTCCGCTTCAACTGCTCGAGGAACTGCTTGAGGAGTTCCCAGCGCTGAAGCCTAAGCTCAACGATCGCGGCGGTCAGCTCAGCGGCGGCCAGCAGCAGATCCTGGCGCTTGCAAGGGCGCTCGCGACCAGCCCAAAACTGCTGCTGCTGGACGAACCGTCGGAGGGCATTCAGCCGTCCATCCTGGAAGAAATCGCGGACATTCTGAATGACCTAAAGACTAGGCGGGGGCTGTCTACCCTCATAGTGGAGCAGAACATCGATTTCGTCCGCTCCATGGCCGATCGAGCCTATTTGATGGACATCGGACGGGTCACCCGCGAGCTCCCACGACATGAACTCGCAGTCGATGGAGACTGGCTCGAGAGTTTTGTCAGCGGAGCCGATATCTCCAGTCAGTCGCATGAAGAACCAATGCTTTGAAGGGAAACAGTTGTGGCCAAAAAAACGGTTGAAGCAAGCAAGCTGTCGGATTTCGATCTCTGCTACCTGACTGCGCAAGAGGCGATTTCGGCCTTCAAGTCCCGCGAATTGTCGCCCGTAGATGTGATGAAGGCGGTGATCGCGCGGTGCGAGAAGGTAGATCCGAAACTTAACGCCATCACTTACAGCCATTTCGATCGAGCGCTTGAACAGGCAAAGAAGTCGGAAAAGCGATATATGTCGAGCAACGGATTGGTCCGCCCTCTGGAGGGCATCCCCATGGCCATAAAGGACCTCCATCCGGTCGAAGGGGAGATCTGCACCTGGGGCTCCAAGATCTTCGAGGGCGTGAGGGCCGATCAGACGGTGCCGATCGTCGAGCGCCTACTTGATGCTGGTGCAATCCTCCACATCCAGACCACCAGTCCGGAATTCGCGCATACCGGCCACACCCACAGCCCGCTCTGGGGAGCCACCCGCAACCCTTGGAATGCGGAATACAATAGCGGCGGCTCGTCGGGAGGCTCTGCTGCCGCGGTAGCCGCCGGTATGACGATCCTGGCCGATGGCGACGACGGCGGCGGCTCGATCCGCATTCCGTCCTCGGCATGCGGGGTGTTTGGTTTCAAGCCACCTTTCGGACGCAACCCCGGACGGCTACTGCCGACCAACCTTGACTGGATACTCCATCTCGGCCCGATCACCCGCTCCGTCGGCGACGCCATCCTGATGCAGAACGTCATGAGCGGTCCGCATCCCCTAGATGCCGCCACGCTCAAGCCCAAGCTCGAGATTCCGTCCGATCTCGGCAGCATCAAGAACTGGAAGATCGCCTTCTCTATGGATCTCGGCTATTTCGAGGTGGACGAGGAGGTGCAGAAGAACACGCTGGCAGCCGTCGAGGTCTTCAAGTCGCTCGGTTGCGTGGTCGAGGAGGTCGATCTTGGCTGGAACCACGGCGTCTACGATGCTTGGATGACGCATTGGGAAGGGCTGTTCGCGTCCGTGGCCGGTCACCATTTGCCACGCTGGCAGTACGAGATGGACCCTTACGTGCGCGAATTGCTTCACCGTGGCATGAGCCACTCTTATACGCGCGTGAAGCAGACGGAGTTTGTGCGTACGGAAATGTACAACAAGTTCGGCCCGCTGATGGAGAACTACCAGCTGTTGCTCTGCCCGACGACGGCGGTCCCCTCCGTGCCGCTGTGGCATCGCTGCGACGACAAGAATTTCACGATCAACGGAAAGCAGGTCGACGCCATGATCCAATGGTGCATGACATATCCGTTCAACTTGCTCAGCCAATGTCCGGTCGCCACGGTTCCGAGTGGCTTCGCTTCCTCCGGCGTTCCGACTGGCCTGCAGATTGTGGGACGCACCTATGACGACATCAGCGTGTTGCAGGCAGCGAAGGCCTATGAAGGCGCGAAGCCCTGGAGAGGTGCGCGGCCCGATCTGTAACCGTATTTTTTCTTAAAGTAGCGTCGACCGATTGCTGTTCTGTGGCCCCGCACGGGCGCTGCCCGCCCGGTTGACACGTAGCTAACTAACTGCGCCCCGAAGCCTCCGAAACGATCGAATTTTGAAGAAAGCAGATTGCGATGAATGAGAAATTGCGGCCCTACATTGCTGAGACGTTCGGCACCGCTTGCCTTGTGCTCTTGGGCTGCGCATCCGTCACGATAGCTGGAAACAGCATGGCATTTCCGCTCGGCGCTCTACCAATCGCACTGGCTTTTGGGCTGACGCTGACATTTCTTATCTACGCAATCGGACCTGTTTCCGGGTGCCATATCAACCCTGCTATCACGCTTGGCCTATGGGCCGCGAAGCGCTTCCCAGGTGCGAAAGTAGCGGGCTATATCATTAGCCAAACCCTTGGCGGGCTGTTGGGTGCAGGGCTACTGTTCCTCATCCTCAACGGCCGTCCCGAGGGCTATGATGCTGCTGCCCTGGGGCTTGGCCAAACTGGCTGGGGTGAGGGTTATCTTGGACAATACAGCTTCGCCGCAGCCTTTGTAAGCGAGTTCGTAGCCACTTTCATCTTTACGATTGTAATAATTGCATCAGTGTCGAATGTTGATAACAAACAGATGGCCGGCGTATCGATTGGGCTTTGCCTTACGGTGCTGGTTGCGTGCTTCATCAACGTTAGCGGGGCGTCGCTCAACCCGGCGAGAAGCATTGGACCGGCGTTTTTTGTCGGGGGCCAAGCAATTCTTCAAGTATGGCTTTTTATAGTCGCGCCAATCGCAGGCGCTATAGGCGCCGGAGTCGCGTATCGAAAGAGCGCCGCTCCCGTTGTCGGGACGATGGCACGGGGCGAAGTGGCGCTATGAATGATGAGGTCCACAGCGTACAACCTTCGTGGAAGAAGCGCGCCCTCATCGACAACGAGACTTACCTCAAATGGTATGCCAACTCGATCAGGAGTCCTGACAAGTTCTGGGGCAAGCACGGCAGGCGGATCGACTGGTTCACGCCCTACACCAAGGTCAAGAACGCCTCTTTCACCGGCAAGGTCTCGATCAAATGGTACGAGGACGGCCGCACCAACGTCTCCCACAATTGCATCGACCGCCATCTGAAGAAGCGCGGCGACCAGGTCGCCATCATCTGGGAAGGCGACAACCCCTACGACGACAAGAAGATCACTTATCGCGAGCTCCACGAGCATGTCTGCCGGCTGGCGAACGTGCTGAAAAAGCGCGGCGTCAAAAAGGGCGACCGCGTCACCATCTACATGCCGATGATCCCGGAAGCGGCCTACGCCATGCTCGCCTGCGCGCGGATCGGCGCGATCCATTCGGTGGTCTTCGGCGGCTTTTCGCCCGACGCGCTCGCCGGCCGCATCGTCGATTGCCAATCGACCTTCATCATCACAACCGACGAGGGCCTGCGGGGAGGAAAGTCCATTCCTCTGAAGGACAACACCAACAAGGCGGTCGACATCGCCGCCAGGAGCAAGGTCAAGGTCGAAAACGTGCTCGTCGTGCGCCGCACCGGCGGCAAGATCGGCTGGTCGGACGGCCGCGACCTCTGGTATCACGACGAGGTCCGCGCGGCGAAACCCGATTGCAAGCCCGAGAAGATGAAGGCCGAGGATCCGCTCTTTATCCTCTATACGTCGGGTTCAACCGGCAAGCCGAAGGGCGTGCTGCACACGACCGGCGGCTAGCTCGTCTATACGTCGATGACGCATGAATATGTCTTCGATTATCGCGACGGCGATATCTACTGGTGTACCGCCGATGTCGGCTGGGTCACCGGCCACAGCTACATCGTCTACGGGCCGCTCGCCAACGGCGCCACGACCTTGATGTTCGAGGGCGTGCCGAACTATCCCGATGCCGGCCGCTTCTGGGACATCGTCGACAAGCACCAGGTCAACATCTTCTACACCGCCCCCACCGCCATCCGCGCGCTGATGGGCGCCGGCGACGACCATGTGAAGCGCACCTCGCGCAAGTCGCTGCGCCTTCTCGGCTCGGTCGGCGAGCCGATCAATCCTGAGGCCTGGGAGTGGTATTTCAACGTGGTTGGCGACAAGCGCTCGCCGGTGGTCGACACCTGGTGGCAGACCGAGACCGGCGGCATCATGATCACGCCGCTGCCCGGCGCGACCGATCTCAAGGCCGGCTCGGCGACGCGCCCCTTCTTCGGGATCGTGCCGCAAATCGTCGACAATGAAGGGGCCGTCATCGAAGGCGCGGCCGACGGCAATCTCTGCATCGCCGATTCTTGGCCGGGGCAGATGCGCACCGTCTATAGCGACCACGAGCGCTTCATCCAGACCTACTTCTCCACCTACAAGGGCAAATATTTCACCGGCGACGGCTGCCGGCGCGACGCGGACGGCTATTACTGGATCACCGGTCGTGTCGACGACGTCATCAACGTGTCTGGCCACCGCATGGGCACGGCCGAAGTCGAATCCGCGCTGGTCGCCCATGACAAGGTCTCGGAGGCCGCAGTCGTCGGGTATCCACATGACATCAAGGGCCAGGGCATCTACTGCTACGTTACGCTGATGGCAGGCGAGACTTGGTCCGACGATCTGCGCAAGGAACTCGTCGCCCATGTGCGCAAGGAGATCGGCGCCATCGCCGCGCCCGACAAGATCCAGTTGGCGCCTGGCCTGCCCAAGACGCGCTCGGGAAAGATCATGCGCCGCATCCTGCGCAAGATCGCCGAGGATGATTTCGGCGCGCTGGGCGACACCTCGACGCTGGCGGATCCGGCCGTGGTGGACGATCTCGTGGCCAACCGGCAGAACAAGAAGGGCCGGAGCCTATAAGGATCCCCGCTTTTCGATCATCTTTGACTAGGGACTATGGAAAACGGGTCCTCGGCTTAGGGTAGGATTTCGCCCCCTCCCGCAAACGACCCCATCCACTCCATCAGTTCCGAACGAAATGAACAATTTGCTCCTTGATCGCCCGGCCTGCGAGCGCGGATGGGGCTCCAATCGGCAAAAGAGATGGAGCCGATCAGAGAATAAGCGTTTTGGTGGGAGGCAACAGGAAAGATGATGCGGGAGGGCTGCCGGATACTGTCGGCGGCAAATGGGATGGGTCGCACCGGCGTCGCGAGGCCGGATGAACTGCTCGACAAGTCAGATTGACCAGCCTGACCGACTCATCTGGCCCGCAAGGTCGAGAAGGCTTCGGAGTGCCGAACTTCGGTTGTGCGGGGACCAGATCGCAGAAAACGGAAGGGACTCCGGCTCGTCCAGGATCGGCAGGAACGTCACGCCGGGCGCGTGAAGAAGCGTCGTCGCCTCACCGGCAATGGTGGTGCCATAGCCCTGCGCGACCATCGACAGCAGCGTGCCGCGCTCAACGTCGAAGCGCAGAACGGACAGGTCCGGCGAGTTGCCAGCGAGGCGCATGACAATGTGGTCATGCACCTGTGGCCCGGTGCCGCCCTGCCGGACAATGAAGGTGTCGCCCGCTAGATCGGCCCAGGTCACGCCAACTCTATTGGCGAGCGGATGGCGCGACGGCAGCGCGGCAAGAAGCCGTTCGGTCCATATCCTCCGCGCATGACAGTCGGGGAACTCGGGCGAGCCCGCCACGAAAGTCACGTCCAGCCTGTTGGCCCGAAGTCGCATGACGCTATCGCGGGCGGTGCTCTCAGCAATCTCCACTTCGATGCCCGGATGTTGCCGCCGGTAACGTTCGATCAGGGTGGCTAGGAAGCTGCCGGGGATCAGCGCATGGATGCCGATCCGCAAGCGGCCGTGTTCCCCGCGCGCCACCATGCCGGCGGTTCTGACCGCATGGTCGAGCTGGTCGATGCCGGTCGTCACCCGCTCGACGAAATGCCGGCCCGCTTCGGTCAGCCGGACGCCCCGCGCGTGACGCTCGAACAGGAGAATGCCAAGGTCTTCCTCCAGTGTTTTTACGCGGGCGCTCACGCTCGACTGGCTGACTCCGAGGGCATTCGCAGCGTGGCGGAAGTTAAGGTATTCGGCGACGGCAAGCGTCTGGATAAGCGAGGCCATGGGAATGCGCGATCCCAGCCAGGTCGGTGTTCCCCATTGACGATCGACCATTGATGCCGAACGCCGACGCATCTTCTAGGATCGCACCTGGCCGCGGCCATGGACTCTATAGTTGAAGGAGGTGAGCTGTTCGCAGCCGACGGGGCCGCGGGCGTGAACGCGACCTGTGGCAATGCCAATTTCACCACCCAGGCCGAACTCCCCGCCATCTGCGAACTGCGTCGAAGCATTGTGTAGCAGGATTGCGGAATCGATCTCCGCAAAGAAACGTCGCACCGCCGACATATCCTCGGCAACAATCGCTTCAGTATGATGGGAAGACCAGCGCTCGATGTGCCGGATTGCCTCGTCCACGCCATCGACCAGCCGAACGGATATGATCGCGCCCAGATACTCGGTAGCCCAATCTTCCGACCGCGCAGGTGTCGCCTCGGAAAACGACCGGCAGACCGCTTCATCGCCGACGATGGCGCACCCGGCATCACGGAGAGCCGAGAGGACAGGGATCAGGTGGCTCGCTGCCGCAGCCTTATCGACCAGCAGCGTTTCGGCCGCACCGCAGACGCTCGTCTGTCTCATCTTGGAGTTCAGGGCTATCGAGACGGCCATCTTCAGTTCGGCGGACTGGTCGATGTAGAGGTGGCAAAGCCCTTCCGAGTGGGCGAACACTGGCACGCAGGCTTCAGCCTGAACCCGCTCGACCAGGCTTCGCCCGCCGCGAGGGACAACGACGTCAAGGTTGCCGGAAAGCCCTTTCAACATCTCGCCCACCGCAGCGCGGTCGGTCGTCGGAACCAGTTGAATTGCGTGTTCTGGCAGGCCTGCCGCCTTCAAGCCGGCGGAAAGACAAGCGTGGATCGCGGCTGACGAGTTATCCGAGTCCGAGCCGCCCCTCAAAATTACCGCATTTCCAGCCATCACGCATAATGCGCCGGCATCGGCCGTAACATTGGGTCTGCTTTCATAGATCACGCCGATGACGCCGAGCGGAGTCCGCACGCGCTCGATCTTCAAGCCGTTGGGCCTCTCCCATGCCGTGACGATCGTCCCCACCGGGTCGTCCAACTCGGCAATTTCCTGAACACCCGCAGCGATACCGGCGATCCGCTCAGGGGTGAGCACAAGTCGATCCAGAATTGCGGATGACAGGCCGGACTTTTTGGCCGCGCGGTGATCGAAGGCGTTGGCCACCAAGATCGCTTCGGTATTGTCGGCAATTGCTTCGGCCATGGCGCGCAGCGCCGTACGCTTGCGGTCTGTCGTAGCCAAAGCCAACGAGCGCGAGGCGGCCCGTGCCCTCACGCCGATCTCGGTCATCATCGCCTCTATGGGCACTTCATCGAGAATCTGGTCCCTGGGAATCACCTGAAACAGCTCTCGGCTTCCGCCTGCGCGTAATACTTGGCCTGCACGTCCAACAGATGATCCTCGGCCTCGACAACTCGTGCCGCAAGACGCTTTTCCGTGAGGCTGGCCCGTCGCCAATCTCCCATCATCCGATCAAGAAGCTGGCGGGTCTTCTCGTCGGGCTCTTCCGCTGCGAGGCTGTCCGCGCGAGCAAGTAAGGCCGATCTGGCATCCTGTATGGGGTCAGCGTTGCCGTAGAGCGCCAGCCACAAGGTTGCGCCCTCAACCGCTGTCATCGTGTCGAGAGCCAGCAGCTCGGCCAGTGTGATGTCCACTCCCCGCTGGATCAAATCCCGGAAGAAAACCCGAATATCTAAAAAGAACGTGGCTACCGCCTCCTGAAGAACCGGCGAGGTTTCATCGAGACCGTAGGCAAGATGGAAGCCGATGCAGCGCCGGTGTGCCATGAGCATGGCGATCAAGCGGTCCAGGGCCGCTTCGTAGTCGGCCCGCCAGTCTCCGCTCGGCTCCATCTCGCTGAAAATCTCATCGAAGGTCAGGCCTAAAACCTCGGGGACCAACTCCTCTTTGCTGGCGAAGTGACTGTAGAGGCTGCCCTTAAGTAGACCCACCTGCTCAGCCACATCCTTCATGGACGTGCCTGCATATCCCTTGTCGCGAATCAGATCGCGCGCGGCGGCAATAATCTCGGCCCGCGATGTCTTCGCCACGCCTTTTCTCCATTTACAAACAATCGATCGTTTGTTTTTATGCGATGGCGAAGGAGTTGGCAAGGTGAAGGAAATCGACATGACTGAAGAAAGTGAAATTCGGCAGAACGACCGGGTGTTCGTGCCCGACAATCCGTTGGGACACGCCGGCGAGCTTGAGCTGCGCCAGCGGTTCCCCAGCAAGTATCAGTGGGACGACTACAGCCTCCCCGCAATGATGAGCCCGGTCATCCAAATGTCTCTGGCGAGGTTCATCGAGGCGCTGCCGTTCTTCTTCATCGCGACCTCAAGTGCTGATGGGCACTGCGATTGCAGCTTTCGCGGACAAGAGCATGACGCTTCGGGCAACCCGCTACCCGCCGTCCGCGTGATCGACGGGGGACGTTTGATCTTCCCTGACTTCTCGGGAAACGGACTCTATAACAGCCTCGGCAACATTCGGGTCAACCCGCATATTGGCATGCTTTTCATGGACTTCGAGCGCCGCCGCCGCGCGCGAATAAATGGGAGCGCGCAGATCATGGCGGCGAACGACGAGATCAGGAGCATATGGCCGACGGCTCAGGCTGCGGTGCTGGTGACTGTCGAGCAGGCTTACGGAAACTGCTCCGCACGCATCCCGCGTATGCGGAAGATCGACGAGAGCGGCTCTCCTATCGGATGAGCCTCTTTGCTGTGCCGCAAATCTAATGCGGTGGTCAGACGCCCAATCCCCTCTGGCGCCCCAACTGCCACGACACCGAGCCGCCCTCCACCACACCCATAACCTCCCGGCCGAGTTGGAGGTCAATGACCGGCCGCCACGGGACGAGGGTGAACTCGTGGCTTTTTTCGACGATGGCGAATTTGCCACCCGATAGCTGGACGGTGCCGGTGAACTTGCCGCTGACGGTTTCGCCGTCGGCTGCGGCGCGGAACGGCAGGCCCTTACCCACGGCCATCTCTATACCAACGCGGGCCACTCCGCGCGCGCGCAGAGTGGCGAGAAGGTTGCGCCGGTAGAAGATGCGACCGTTCTTTTTGCGCATGGCATCACCCTGTTCGATATGATGCTCGCGGCGCAGCTCTATTGCGTCGCGTACCTGCTGTCCAAAGCCGGCCGGCGCAAGATCGGACGCCTCGCCGGAAACCAGCCGCCGGTCGAGCCACGTTGCGCCGTCCGCGCCGATCTGCTTGTTCAGATCGACGGAGGAGAGGACGCAGACACTGGCCTGCCGGTTGCGGCCCGCATCGTAGGCGGCGGCGCGGCTCTCGAAGTCTTCGGGGATGCGCCACTGATCGAGGTCGATCCGCTCCACGATCTCGGCGCGGCGCAGCGCCTCCAGCCGGCGGAGATGGGCATCGACGTAACCCTCGTAATCACCGCCGGGAACGCGACCCTCGAACTTCGCCCGCTCCAGGTGCCGGCTCGGGCGGTAGATGCCGTCATCGGCGATGGCGGCAATGGCGCGGTCGGATGGGCGGCTCATGGTCTCGGCCGGGCCGATCTCGATAACGCTGCCGATGCGGGCATCCTCGACGCGCACCGGGTCGATGCCGGCGAAATGGTGCATGCGGCCATCGATCCCGTCCACCACGACGGTCAGGTTCTCGCCCAGCTCGTCAGAAAGGTATTTGTCCACGACGCGGCCGGTGATGGACGTCGCGGGTGCGGAGTTATGGATCTGGAAGCTCATGGGATCGCGCTCCAGGCCATCGGCCCTCAGCGCCTTGTGCATGGAGCGGATGATATCGCCGCGCTCGCCCAGCTCGCGCAGGGTCGGCTCCAGCCGTTTGTTCAACTCCCAGACGCCGGGGGCGTGCTCGGTGGCCAGTCCCATCTTCTCCAGCTTGGCGAGCCGCCGCAGGCGCAGCGTCCGGTTGAACTGACGCTTGGGCTCGGCCGGTTCGTGGCGCAGGTCGAGGAAGCGGGTATCGGCTTCCTCCGCCATCGCCCGGTCGATGCGGGTGAAACGGTCCTGCTCGATCTCGGCCGACCGCTTGCGGGTCTGCTCGATCTCGGTCACGGGGCCGAGTTCAAGGGTGGTCAACGCGCTCGCCCGCTCGCGGATACCGTTGGCGAGGTAATCGCCGTTGATGACAAGGTTCTCGCCCAGATCGTCCTTGCCCCGGACGATGACATGCACATGGGGATGGCCGGTATTGTAATGGTTGACCGCCACCCAATCGAGCCTGGTGCCGAGATCGGCTTCGATCCGTTTCATCAGGTCGCGGGTATGCGCGGTCAGGTCGGTCAGGTCCGCGCCGTCTTCCGGCGAGACGATGAACCGGAATTGGTGGCGGTCGTCCTCGCCGCGCTCGACGAAGGCGTTGCCATTGGCACGATCCTCGGTGGCCGAATAGAGCTGGCCGTGCTCGCCGTCGCGCGAGGTGCCGTCACGCTGGATGTATCGCAGATGCGCGGTGGCCTTGCCGTTCTTCCCGGCGTTCTGAACGTAGCGGGTTTTGACGAGAACGCGGCGCATGCCGGGGGTGCTATGCTTCCAGCCTCCTGACAGGATGCGGGCGCGAACGAAGGCCGCGCCGCGACCCCGCCGCACGCCCGCTCCTCCTTGCGTCCGCGAACCCTTGCCGCCTTTCGTGGCGGCCTTGGCGACTGCGCCTGAGCCAGGGCGTGGCGAATATCTGGAATGGGTGGTGCTGTGCTGCCGCGCGATCTTCTTGACCTGGGTGAGAAAGCTTTTCGCCTTGCTCGCCTTCGGCATGTCGGATCGGATACGGCCGGGTTTCGGGAGAAAGCGGTTTTCGTCGTCGGCGCTCATCGGCGCGTTCCATGCCGAAAATGTCGAAAACCGGGCGATATGGGTCTATGGTGCCGCTCGAATCCCAGCAAAGCCAAGGCTTTGCCCATCTTCGCGGCACGCAGGGTCCAAAAACAGGGTGCCGCGATCAGCGGACCTAACCAGTGTGCAGACAACAACAATTTCGAGAACTGGCCCGACAGGGTGCCATGTTCCTTTATCTTGCCCTCCGCCTTTTCTGACTTTTCCGCCCTTCCTGCCCGGATTGCAGCCAGGCGCGAACCTGCCGGCCTGCACATCGGAACGACCGCTGCCGAGCGCGGGAACGCCGTCCTCATGGCAGTCTCCCATCGTCCGCGCGCGCCACGAACATGCTGCCGTCCTGCGGCTCCGTATCGCGAGGCTCGCGCACCGGAACGGTCGTGCGAGCCTCGCCTGATGTACCGATAGTCCGCATGGTTTCGGTCGGCCGGGTGTCGCTCGGGCGCAGGACGAAGAGCGGTGCATCGCGCCAATCGGGCGGCGGTGCCTGTTGCTGCTTCGGTGTCTCGGATACGACTGCACCGCCGAGACGCGCTGCGATCGTGGCGACATAAGCGCGGGTTTCGGCGGGCAGCGGGCGGCCCGTCGAACGATGCTCGTCATAGCGGCCGGGACCGGCATTGTAGGCGGCGAGCATCGCCGCGACATTGCCGTAGCGATCCCGCATCTCGCGCAGATAGGCCGTGCCCGCGAGAATGTTGTCGCGCGGATCGTAGGGATCGCGGCCGAGCCGATGGCGGATGCGCAAACCCGCCCAGGTATCGGGCATGACCTGCATGAGCCCGATCGCGCCCGCCGACGAGATCGCGCGCACGTCGCCCGCACTTTCGGCGCTCAGCACCGCGCGAATCCAGTGCTCGGGAATGCCGAAGCGCCGCGACGCTTCTGCGATATGACCGCCTAGAGGATCGGCGGCGGTCGTGTGCGCGAGGGGCGCGGATTGCGCGAGCGTGACCGCTGGCCCTGTACCGAGCGCAAGCCCGCAAGCGAGCAGCAGAACGGCATAACGCCATGCCGCCCGGTCTCCGCTATGCCGCCAGCCTGCCAGCGTGCGCGCTGCGGTCAAGGGCAAGGCGCAAGCGCCGCCGAAACGCCGCCCCTGACCTTCGCTGTGCGCGCCGGCCGTCCGGTGGCCGAGCGGGACGAAGGGATGAGACGGCTTTTTCGCGAACAACGGGATGGGGTTTTTGAACGCGATGATGACGCGAGACCGCATGGCTGTCAGTCCTGCTTGGGGCGCTTGGGCGGGCGGTTCCAATTGAGAGACCAGGCCGTCTTATCGTCGCCGTTCTGGAACAGGTTGGCGCGGATCGGCTGCGGCAAGGCGGGATCGTCGATGAGCAGCGAAACATAGTCGCCGGCCTTTTCGCCGACCTCCTTCCAGCCCGCGCCGATCTCGGGGCCGTCTGCCGCCCCGTGATGGACGCGATAGTCCGGCGCGTTCTCGGCCTCCGATGGTTCGGCGGGGACGATGGTGATTTCGCGATAGAGGGTGAGCGTATGGACGCGCCCGACGAAGCCCTCGTTTTCTGCGGTGAACTGACCGATTTGCGGCATGGAAAATCTCCTGCGGTTGGTTTCGGGGGTGGGTTCAGTGCGCCAATCAATGTGTTTGGGCGCGCCATTCGTAGCGGCCTTCGCCTTCCTCATCGGTCCAGAGCGGGAGCGCCCGGCCGATGACGGAACTTGCGGGGATGGGTCCGAAATAGCGGCCGTCGAGGCTGTCGCGGACTTGCCCATTCATGAGGAAGATTTCGCCGTCACCGATGACGCGGCAGCCCTGCCAGACGGGCAGATCGCGGCCGAGGCCGTCGCGCTCCAGCGCCTCGCCCATCTCCAAGCCATCGACGGTGATGGTGCGGCCGGTGCGGCAAACCCGCTGCCCAGCAAGACCAAGGACGCGCTTGAGGAGCGGCACGCCGCGCGCGACATAACCGCGCTCGACCATGAACCCGGCGAGCCGTTCGGGCGGCATGACGGCGACAAGCTCGGGCACCTCGACCGCACCGGCCGGCCCGACGGTGTAGAAGCCGAGCGGCGCGCTGGCGGTCGCGTTCCAGATGAGCCTGGTCGGCGTCTCGACGGTGCTGGCAGCCGCGATGCCGATGGCGGCGAGCGCTGTCACCATAAGGATGCGGCGGCGCGTCATGGCGCGATCCTCCGGCGATGAAGCCAGGCGGCGTGCAGCTCGGGCGAGTAGGCGCGCGGCTCCATCCCGGCGGTCAGGCGGTTGTGGACATGCCGCCAGTGATCCGGCGAGGCATCGGCCGGGTCGATGTCGAGCGCGTCCACGGCGTCGATGGCGGCAAGCGCGCGCTGCACTTGTCGCCAGCTATCGAGGCGCAGCAAGATGTCGCCGCCGGGGCGGACGAAGGGCAGCGTCTGGAACGGCTCGCCGCGGCCAATGGCCCGCACGATGTCGATGCGCGAGATGATCGTGCCATGCTCGCCGGACGCCCAGCGGACAAAGGCGAAGACGCTGTTCGGCGCGAAGCCGACGATGGAACGGCGGCGGTCGAGTATCTGTTCGTAGCTCTTGTGGCCGAAGCGTATCCAGTGCTCGACCTTCTGCTTCTGGAACGTGAGTTCGACCAATGTGGTGAAGGGCGCAGGCCCGCCCGGCAACGGGCGGTCGTGCATGCGGCCGGTCATGGCTGGTCTCCTTCGGAGGGTGGAAATTCTCGCGCGAGCACGTCGCGCAGCATGTCGGCGACGGTGATCCCGCGCCGGAAGGCCGCGACCTTGATGCGCCCGCGCTGGTCGGACGTGATGTCGATGGTCAGGCGGGCGGTGAACGCTTCGCCGGTGGCCTTGCCATCCGGCGGCGCACCGGCGGCCCTGATCCAGTTTTCGGGATCGCCCGGCCGGGACGCGAAACGGGATTTGCCGGTGCGTCCGGTCATGGCGTGGCCCTCCCGATGCGGAGACGGTCGATCTCGGCGGCCAGCGCCGCGATCTCACGCGCGGCCGGGCTGTCGGCGTCGATCTCGGAGGCGAGTTGGCCGGATTGCGCGGCGTCGGCGAAGACGACGCGCTGGCCGATGGTGGTGGTGAGAACCGGCGGATCGTGGTCGGCCAGCGTCTCGGCCGTCTCGCGGGCGATGACGGTGCGGGCGGCGCAGCGGTTGAGGACGAAGCGCGCGGCAAGCTCGGGCCGATAGATGCGCGCTTCTCCCAGAAGCGCCAGCATCTCGGCCGAGGCCCAGCCGTCGAAGGGGGACGGTTGCACCGGGATCAACACCAGGTCGGCGGCGAGCAGCGCGGAACGCATGAGGCGGGCGACACGGGGCGGCCCGTCGATGACGATCATGTCGGCGTCGCGGGCCAGCTCGGGGGCTTCCCGGTGCAGCGTGTCACGGGCCAGGCCGATGACGCTGAACAGCCTCGGCAGCCCTTCATGGCCGCGCCGCTGCGACCAGTCGAGAGCCGAGCCTTGCGGGTCGGCGTCGATCAGGATGACGCGCTGTCCCTGTGCCGCCCAGGCTCCGGCGAGGTGCAGCGCCAGCGTGGTCTTGCCGACGCCGCCCTTCTGGTTGAGGAACGCCACGATCATGGCGTACCTCGCCTTGTGCCACCGGCACCACGCCTCGCATGCGCGCGCGTCAAAGAAGAAGAGTTATATTCTCTATTAGACTCTAAGTTAGCAGTCCGATTCTGCTCTTCATGCCAAAGGCTTAACTGCGGATCGTGCGCCTGATGTGCCGATAGGGCTGCGCCTGATGTGCCGATACCCCGCGCGCCCGATGTGCCGATGGCATTAACAGGGTTATCCACAGGCACTGTGGATAAGTTTTCGGGGCGGATGCGCAACAATTCCCGGCCATCCTCGCGCTCGATCTGGAGCCGATAGCCGGGCAGCGACTGGCGGGCGGCGATGCGTCGAAGGTCCAGGGCAAAGTCGGACGGCCGCGCCATGCTGCCGGACTTGATGTGCAGATGGGCGATCTCGAACAGCCAGCCGTGCGGCTGATGACCGGCGTGCTTGCGGGCGACACGGTAAAGCCAGCGCTCGATGCCGCCCGTCAACCGGAAATAGGCAGGGTCGATAGTCAGCACCAGCGAGCGGTCGATGACGCTGTTGTAGAACCATTCGGGCAGGACGAACTCCATGCCGACGCGCCCGGCGTGCGTCGTCATCTCTTCCCACTCGTTGATCCATGAGAACTGCCGCCGTTTCCAATGCGGGCCGTTGCGGATCGTGGTGGCGATGACGGTCGATTGCAGGCGTGCAAGCGCGGACTTCAGCAGCAGATATTGCCGGTTTCCGGTCGGTCGTCCGATGGCGCGCAGGAGCTGATAGGGCGTGAAGCGGAAAAAGCGCGATGTGGAAAAGCCGTTGTTCTCGGCCGCGACGATCTGCGAGGCGGCCCAGATCAGCACGTCGGCGTCCCATATGGTCGCCATGCCGTGTTCGGGCATGCCGAGCACCTGCACCTCGACATCGGCGGTTTTGTAGAGGATCGGCCTGGTGCGCGGCGTCTTCGCCAGCGAGAAGAACGGCCGCTCCATCAAATCGCGCTGGTCGCGCGGCGCGGCGTCGCCCGTCGCCACCACGAAAGGATCGAGGCGGCTGCGCTCGCTGGCTTGGTCGGGCTGCGCGCGGGTGTGATTATCATCGCGCGGCATTCAGCGTTCGTCCTGCTCGTCGGGTGTGAGCGGACGCGCCGGAAACACGCGGCCGGCGTTCTTGTCACTGGTAGATTTGCGGGCGCCGATCGCGGTCCAGGCTTGCAGGTCTTCGACCGCATAGAGGACGCGCCCGCCGATCTTGCGGTAGGTCGGGCCGGTTCCGTAGGTCCGGTGCTTTTCAAGGGTGCGAAGGGATATGCCGAGGAAGCGCGCGGCTTCCTTGGTGCGCAAGAGTCGTGGCGGAAGGCCCGCCAGCGGGTTGGCCATGGGATCACCTCTGGTTCGTCAGGATTGCGGCTGTCGGTGAGGACAGCGGGCTGTGGCGAACCATGGCGAGGGACCGGCGGCCTGTAGCGTGCCGCATTTGCGCCTATGCGCTGGCGGCACCCCTCAGGCCGGTCGATAGCGGAGTGGACATGCGCCTATCGGGGGTCGGGCTTGATCGGATAGTGCAACAGCAGCCGATAGCCGCCCTTCATCATCCTGATGCCGTGGGCGACCAGCCGGCGGGACTGGTTCTTGCGCGGGTCGCTCTCAAATTCCTCCTTGGCGCCGTGAAAGCCGAGCAGGACTTCGGCGATGGTGCGATAGCTCTCGCTGCGCATCCGGGCGTCGAGTGCGCGCAGGGACAGGACATGGAATTGCCGGAGCTGGGCCGGCATCGCGCGGAAATCGGGGCCAGGCGGACGGCGATTGAGCGCGCGCCAGAAGCGGCGGGCGGCATGGGCGCGCAGCTCAAAAAAGCGATCCGGGGGCAATCTGAAGACGTAGAACGCGGCTGCATCGGGCATTGCATCGGAAAGCCAGAACTGATGCGTTACACCATCGATCTGCCAGAGACCGTGCCAGCCATCTTCGGCCTGGCGCAGATCGAGGCCATCGAGATGCGCAAGCGTGACGATGCGCCCTGTTTCGCCTTCATCGTCCTCGGCAGGCGACAGACGGACGGCCCGCGGTTGAAGGCTCGGAATCCAGAACGGGGATTGCCGATCCGATGGGGTTTCGGGATCGCACGGGAAATCGCAATCCCCAGCGCTGCGCGAACGCCTCCAGCCGCTGCGTGCCCGGCTTCCTGATGCGGATTATTGTCTGGAAGTCACGATGATATTCGCCATCGCGCCGCAGATACTCCCAAGCGAAACCGGCGGCAGGAATGCTCTTGGCGTGCCTGTAAGCCTCCGGTGAACGCCAGTCGATGCTTAGCATGGCGTCATCTCCCTATTCCGGGGTCATGCAAAAGCAGCGCCCGGAGAGAGAGATTTCTAGACAATCATAAGTAATGAAAGATAAGAAAGACAGATACGTAGATCGGACAACGCGATCAATATTGGTTATTTTTTTCCTAG
>DAIQNP010000015.1:0-18951 GCA_036788335.1 Erythrobacter sp. | reverse complement strand
GCGACGTAATTCATTCCGGCGGTGGCAGCGGCGGCCGCGATCTCCTCGCCTTGCGGAGAGTCGGGGTCTTCTCCATCAGGCCTGTTATTGACGATCAGCGCGATCCCGAGAGCGGCAGCCTGTTCGATATCCTGAAGTTCAAGCTGTTGACTTACATATACGTTTTCAGTCAATGTACGAAACTGGCTCATGCTTTTGTTGCTCCCTTTCCGGCCACCAGCCGACAGTTGCGCACCTGGCAGGGAAGCACAAGCGCACCGCAGTGGCCGATCGCCCTTTTTTGCATCCCTTCAATGCAACGGGTAAAATCATTCGCAAAGCAAGTCTTTGTGCGCTATGTTCCCACACAAATGCGCTCTTCCTCTCCGGAGCGGCGCTTTTGCGTCTGGTGCGGCTCACTGTCCCCCCAACCGGCGCGATGGAGGGTGGGCAGTGTGGCAAGGTACGTACTGAACTATGGGTTACGATAGGGGACGTCGGCGCGGCCGCGATAAGCGCGACGGTTTCGGCGAAGATGGTTTCGATCCGTTCGGCGGCGGGAATGACGGATTTTCGCCTCCGCGTGAATTCGGCGGCGGCGGCGGCGGCGGCGGTGACCGGTTTGGTGGCGGTGATCGCTTCGGCGGCGGCGGCGGCGGCGGTGCACCTCGCGGTCCCGGCGGCGGCGGCGCTCCCCGCGGACCCGGCGGTCCGGGCGGTGGCGCTGGCGGTGGCGGGTTCACTCGCATGCCGGCGCAAGTCGTCGGAACAGGCAAGGGCATCGTCAAATTCTTCAACGCTCAGAAGGGCTTCGGCTTTATCCAGCAGGAAACCGGCGGGGAAGACGTGTTCGTCCACATCAGCGCTGTCGAACGCGCCGGGCTCGAAAGTCTGGCAGAAGGGCAGGAGCTCGAATTCAACCTGATCGATCGCGGTGGCAAAATCTCCGCTCAGGACCTGCAGATTGTCGGCGATGTCGTCGCTGCTCCGCAAAAGCCTGCGGCGCCGCAACGCGAGTTGACGGGTGAACGCACCACCGGAACGGTCAAGTTCTTCAATGCGATGAAAGGCTTCGGCTTCCTCGTCCGTGATGACGGCCAGCCCGACGCCTTTGTGCACATCAGCGCTGTCGAACGGTCCGGTCTGTCGGCTATCAACGAAGGCGAGCGGTTTGAATTCGACCTTGAAGTCGATCGGCGGGGGAAGTATTCCGCCGTCAACTTGGTGCCCATCAGCGCCTGACACGACCCTCAGCGTACAGCCCGTTTGACGCGGCGGAGCAGCAGGATTATCACCATGCCAATGGCGGCTCTGTTATGGAGCCGCCATTTGCTTTTGCCCCCCGCTGTTTGACCGAAATCAGGAAGTGCCTATGTCGATCACGCCCCTCATGCCCGTCTATCCGCGTTGCGGCGTCAGGCCCGTGCGCGGCGAGCATTGTCACCTGATCGACGAGGATGGCACGCGCTATCTCGATTTCGCCAGCGGGATCGCGGTCAATCTGCTGGGCCATTCCCATCAGGGCCTGATCGCGGCGATCCAAGATCAAGCGGCCACCCTGATGCACGTGTCGAACCTCTATGGCAGCCCACAGGGTGAGCGGTTGGCCCAGCGACTGGTCGACACCACCTTCGGCGACACGGTGTTCTTCACCAATTCAGGGGCCGAGGCAGTCGAATGCGCCATCAAGTGCGCACGCGCCTACCACCAGAACGCAGGCGAGGCAGGCGACTCTAGCCGGTTCGAGATCATTACCTTCCACAACGCCTTTCATGGGCGCACGATGGCGACCATCAGCGCATCGAACCAGGCCAAGATGCACCACGGCTTCGCCCCGCTGCTCGAAGGGTTCAAATATGCGCCATTCGACGATCTGGAGGCTGCAAAGGCGCTGATCGGGCCGCATACGGCGGGGATACTGGTCGAACCAATTCAGGGCGAAGGCGGGATCCGCCCCGCATCGCCCGAATTCCTGGAAGGCCTGCGCACGCTGTGTGACGAGCATGGCCTGATGCTGATCCTTGACGAGGTGCAATGCGGGGTCGCGCGCTCAGGGACGCTCTACGCCTATGAGCAGTACGGGATTACGCCCGACATTATGGCAACTGCCAAAGGCATCGGAGGCGGCTTCCCGCTTGGGGCCTGCATCGCCACCGAAAAGGCGGCGCGCGGCATGACCTTTGGCACCCACGGTTCGACCTATGGCGGCAATCCGCTGGGCATGGCGGCAGGCATGGCGGTAATGGAAGCGGTTGCGAACGAGGAATTTCTTGCCTCCGTACGTGACAAGGGTGAGCGGCTGCGGTCGCGGCTCGAACAGTTCATCGGCAATTATCCCGAACTGTTCGAACTGGTGCGCGGCCGGGGCCTGATGCTCGGCCTCAAGATGAAGGTTGAAAGCCGCCCGTTCTATCTGCATCTGCGCGATCATCACCAGTTGCTGACGGTGGCGGCTGGCGACAACACCATTCGCATTATCCCCCCACTGGTGATCGGCGATGCCGAAATCGACGAGTTTTTCGACAAGCTGTCCGCCGGTGCGGCCAGCTTCAAGGTCGCAGAACCCGCCTGATGGCAGGCGAGGGGGGCGCAGTCCGGCATTTCATCGAGCTCGGCGATGCCGGGGGCGACGATATCGCGGCGATGTTCGTCGATGCGATTGACCGCAAGGCAGCGCGCGCGGGCTGGCCCAAGGGCCGGGCCGATGCCGATGCGCCACTGGCGGGCCGGGTGCTGGCGCTGGTGTTCGAGAAGAGTTCGACCCGCACACGCGTGAGCTTCGACATGGCGATGCGGCAACTCGGCGGGACAGTGCTGCTGCTCGACTCGGCATCAAGCCAGCTCGGCCGGGGCGAAAGCATCGCCGATACCGCCCGTGTACTGAGCCGGATGGTCGATGCGATCATGCTGCGCACCGATGATCACGCCAAGATCGAGGAAATGGCGCGCCACGCCACCGTTCCGGTGATCAACGGCCTGACCGATCGCTCGCATCCGTGCCAGATCGTTGCCGACCTGCTGACAATGATCGAGCATGGCAAGGCGCTGCCGGGACTGGAAGTCGCTTGGTTCGGGGACGGCAACAATGTGCTGCACTCGATCCTCGAGGCGGCAGGATTGTTCAAGTTTAATGTCCGCGTGGCGACACCGGCGGGATACGAGCCCGATCCAGCGTTCGTGGCGCAGGCGCGCGCGTCGGGGGCTGTTGTAACCCTGACGCAGGACCCGGTAGCGGCGGCCCGCGAGGCCGATGTGATCGTTACGGACACCTGGATTTCGATGGGCCAGGCTGATGCGGCTGAAAAGCGTGCAGCGATGGCCCCGTTCCGGGTGGATGCCGCGCTGATGGCCCATGCCCGACCGGATGCGTTGTTCCTTCACTGCCTCCCCGCGCATGTCGGCGATGAAGTCAGTGCGGAGGTGTTCGAAGGACATCAGTCGGTGTTGTTCGACGAGGCCGAGAACCGAATTCACGCGCAGAAATCGATCCTTCTGTGGAGCTTTGCATTGCTCGGCGCCTGATTTCGCCTGCCTTTCCTTCAGGACTTTCAGCCCGCCGGGTAAGCCCCCATATAGCGCCGCATGGATATGCTCACCGAAACCTTCTCCGATCGGCTTATGGGTCTGACCCTGCCGACCCGCAGCGCCCGTGGCCGTGCCGTACGCCTCGACGGGGTGCTGCGCGAGGTCCTGTCCGCGCATGATTATCCCCCGCCAATCATGCATTTGCTGGGAGAAGCAATGGTCCTTGGCACGCTAATGGGCGGGCTGCTCAAGGGTGACGGCGCGCAGATGACCATGCAGGCACAGACCACGGGTGGGGTCGTAAAGCTGTTGGTATGCGATTACCGGAATGGCGCGGTGCGCGGATACGCCGACTTCGATGCCGAGCGGTTGGCGGGCTTGGGCGCAAACCCGTCGCTCGCCGCGCTATTCGGTGAGGGCTTCCTCGCCATCACCTTCGAAACCGAAGGGGCGCAGCGCTATCAGGGAATCGTGCCGCTCGAAGGCAGCAATCTGGCCGAGGCCTGCGAAGCCTATTTCAGCCAGTCGGAGCAGGTGCCCACAATCATCCGGGTGGCTAGCCGCATCGGCGGCAACGGGAGGACGGCAGCCGGCCTACTGATCCAGCACCTTGCCGACGGCGAGGAAGGCCGCGAGCGACTGCATGTGCGCCTTGACCACCCGGATTGGGAGCATGTCGCAACCATGGCCTCGACCATCAGTCATGACGAACTGCTTGACCCGGCTCTGTCGCTCGAAGCGATTGTCTGGCGGCTGTTCCATGAAGAAGACGAGGTGCGGGTCCAGAAAGGTGCGCCCTTGACGCGCGGCTGCCGTTGCAGTGCGGAATATTATGTGTCCGTAATTTCCCGTTTTCCTGAAGACGAACAGCAAGCGATGAGAAATGATGATGGAATCATAGCCGTCGATTGCGCATTTTGTTCGCGCACCTTCGACCTTGCGTTATGAACAGGTATAGGGGGGCGAGCCGGATCGGTATTCGTCGCCGCCGTATTCGTAAATCCGGTCCAGTTGAAAGGCATTCGGCGGCAATGAAAATCTTCTCTTTCAACCGCAGACGCGCATGGGTTCTGGCAGGTCTCGCAGCGTTGACCGCGATGGGGGTGTCCGTGCCGGGCTGGGCCCAATCCAAGAGCCTCGCCATGTTGGGTACCTTGGCCAAGGGCGAATGGACGATCAAACATCGCGATGGCACACCAGACCGCAAGATTTGCCTGCAATCGGGAATAGAGCTGATTCAGCTTCGTCACCGGGAAAGCGGCTGCAATCAATTCGTGGTCGAGGATGGGGCGGCCAAGGTGACCGTACAGTACACCTGTTCAGGCAACGGCTATGGCCGCACCGCTATCCGCCGAGAGACTCCGTCGTTGGTGCAGATCGAAAGCCAGGGAATTGCCGCTGGCGTGCCGTTCCAACTCGCGGCCGAGGCGCGGCGAACCGGTCCTTGCTGAGCTTAGCAGGCCCGCAGAACAGTTGTTTTGCGCGCTGACAGCGGTAATGCCGCAGTATGAGTACGAAGTCTCAATCCGTTCCTTTGCCGATTGCGGTAGTTTTGCTGTCTGGCGGGCTCGACTCGATGGTCACCGCAGCGATCGCGAGAGAACGCGGTTTTGCCGTGCACGCGCTGACGGTGGACTACGGCCAGCGGCATCGTCTGGAATTGCAATCAGCGCGCGGTATCGCAGCGCGGCTGGGTCTGGCGCGTCAGGTGGAACTCGCGCTCGATCTGCGGATGTTCGGCGGTTCGGCGCTGACCGACGTGATCGATGTGCCGAAGTCGGGCGTGACCGATGATATTCCCGTTACCTATGTGCCTGCGCGCAATCTGGTGTTTCTGGCGCTGACGACCGCCTGCGCCGAGGCTGCGGGGGCGCAGGATGTGTTCATCGGCGTGAACGCGCTCGACTATTCCGGTTACCCCGATTGCCGTCCGGAATTCATCACGAGTTTCACCGAAACGGCTCGCTTAGGGACCAAAGCAGGCGCAGAGGGCGCGCCCTTTACCATCCACGCGCCGCTTCAACACATGACCAAGGCCGATATCGCGCGTGAATGCTCCCGGCTAGGGCTTGATCCCGCGTGGAGTTGGTCGTGCTACGACCCGACACCGGAAGGACGGGCGTGCGGTTTGTGCGATTCCTGCCGACTTCGGAAAAAGGGTTTTGCCGACGCCGGAATAGTCGATAGCACGCCCTACGACGCATAGCGGGCCATAGACTCGGCGGAAAAGCAGATCCAAACGGAGAGGGGATCATCCTTGATCGACGATGTTAAGGCGGTGCAGGGCCGCAGCAATGAGCCCGTGCCTGCGTACAGCTGGTACGCCCTTGGCGTTCTGGTGCTGGTCTATGTCCTGAACTTCGTCGATCGCCAGATTCTGTCAATTTTGGCCAACGACATCAAGGCGGATCTGGGTGTCGACGATGCCTATCTGGGCTTCCTTTACGGCACCGCGTTCGCCGTGTTCTATTCACTTTTCGGAATTCCGCTGGGCAAGCTGGCGGACAGCTGGAAGCGCACAAGGCTTCTGGCGATCGGCCTCGCCTTGTGGTCGACAATGACGGCGCTGTCGGGCTTCGCCAAGAATGCGACCGTGCTGACGGTGGCCCGTATGGGAGTCGGAGTGGGCGAGGCCACTGCGAGCCCCTCGGCCTATTCGCTCATCTCCGACTGGTTCCCGGCCCGCTTGCGGGCAACTGCGCTCGCGATCTATTCCTCGGGCCTTTATATCGGCGGAGGGGTGTCGATCTGGATTGGCGCGCTGATCGTCGAAAACTGGAACGCCGCTTATCCGGGCGGTGGGCCGCTCGGCCTTGCGGGATGGCAGGCTGCCTTTCTTGCCGTCGGGATTCCGGGGTTGTTGCTGGCGCTGTGGGTTCTGTCGTTGAGAGAGCCCGTGCGCGGTGCGATCGATGGATTGCCGACGCCAGAGAACCCGGCGCCATTCGCCGGTTTTTTTCGCGAATTGATTGAAGTCATACCACCCTTCACGCTGATCGGCGCAACGCTGCGCGGTGCCAAGGCACTGGCGCTTAACCTGGCCGGTCTGGCGTTCTTCGGCCTAGCTGCGCTAGGATTATCGCAGCTTGTTCCGGCTTCAGCCAATCTCATTCCAGGATTTGCCGATGGCAGCTTGAAGGTTTCGGACCAGTGGCTGTTCCTCGCAGTCGGCTACTACGCGGTCTTCAGCTGGGCCATGGGGCTGAAAGCACGCGATTTGCCAACATTTCGGCTGACGTGGGGTTCGCCCGCGTTTCTTTGCGTCGTTTTGGGCTACGGCTCGGTGGCGTTCATGGCCTATGCCAATTCGTACTGGGGCGCCCCTTATGCCGAGCGGATGCTCGGTGCCTCGAAATATGAACTCGGGCTGTTGCTTGGCGCGCCGGGCGCCGTGGCAGGCTTTCTCGGGGTCGTGCTCGGCGGAAGGATGGCGGACTATCTGCACGAACGCCGCCCCGACGGTCGAATTCTGGTCATCCTGTTTGGCCTGCTGGCCCCTGTCCCAGTCGTCTATGGAGCATTCACAACCGACAATGTGCCAGTGTTTTATGTACTGAGTTTTCTTGCCAACATGCTGACGGCCTCTGCGCTTGGCGCCGCTGCCGCTTCAAGTCAGGCGCTTGTATTGCCGCGGATGCGCGGTGTAGCAACTGCGACCTTCTTTCTCGCAACTACTCTTGTTGGGCTCGGGCTCGGGCCTTTCATGGCAGGCTATGTCTCCGCGACGAATGGCGATGACCTCTCGGCGGGTGTGACATCCACGTTGATTGTCACGCCGTTCGGTTTTGCACTGCTGATTGGAGCGTTGCTGCTGTTTCCGCAGGCCATGAGCCAGATCAGACAGCGCGCCGAAGAGGCTGGTGAGGTCTTCGCACCAGGCAAATAGAAGCTGTTCTTCAGCTTCAGTGCTCAAGCTGGAACTGCAAAAGCGTTACGTGCTGGGGTGAAGCTGTACCGTCTGCGGTCTCTTTGCACTTGTGTGCAGCAGTGCGGCCAATTCATGCCCAACCTGCGTGGCGGATGCCCAATTGCACTGAATTGCCAAGTTCGACATTGGGCTCTGTTCATCGTCTGAAGACATGAAAAAAGGGGCCGGATCGCTCCGGCCCCTCATTGATTGCTCCGTAAGGAGAGCCAGTTACATACCCGAACCCGGGCCGTAAGTCACTTCCACGCGACGGTTCTGCGCTTCGCGCACACCATCCGCCGTCGGAACGCGCGGTTGCGCCTCACCGAAGGCCTCGCCTGAGATGCGAGCGTCAGGTATGCCGCGACCGGTCAGGTAGCTGCGCACCGATGCGTTGCGACGCTCGGCCAAGCCCATGTTGTACGTAACGCTACCCGCACGATCGGTGTGGCCAGCAAGCATGACATTGGCTGTCCCGCAATTTGCATAGGCCGTTACCGCGCTGTTGAGGATGGTAGCGGCTTCAGCCGTGATGTCCGACTTGTCGAAGTCGAAGAACACGATGTACGGGCCGGTATTGCATGCAGCCTGCGGCGGCGGGGGCGGCGGGGGCGGCGGAGGCGGCGGGGGAGGCGGCGGGGGAGGCGGCGGGGGAGCCACCACAGGAGCAGCCGGTTCCTGACCGCCGAAGTTGTAGATCAGCGAACCGACCAACGAGTGCGAGCTGAGGTCCGTCTCAAGCGGGCGGCCCAACGGATCGGTCAAGTTGACGTTCTCCGCATTGAAGTAGCGATACTTCAAACCAGCGTCCCACGACCCGCTCAAGGGGGCACGAACGCCTGCGAGCAGTTGCCAAGCGAGACCGGTGTCCGAGTCATTCCAGACGCCCGGACCGTTGGCATTCACGCGACCATCCATGTCGACGCGGGCAACACCGATACCACCGCCGGCAAAGGCCTGAAGCCCATCATCGCTGCCGAAGTCGAACAGGCCGTTCAACATGAAGCTGAGCGCATTGACTTCACCTGCTGCGTCACGTGCGCCGCTGAAGGTGTTGAAAGTGCCGCCCGAGACCGGGTTGAGCGCCAATCCTTGGATACCGGCGACCGCTCGATTGAGGTCGGCTGCGCGATAGCTGGCTTCCGCCTCAAGGCGAAACGCGCCGAAATCGTAGCCGACTGCAGCACCGAAATCATAGCCGGTGTCGAAATCGGCCGACGCATCGCCATCAATCTGGTTGACGGTAATGCTCGGATCTTCGACGATCATCACGCCGCCGTCGCCCTGGATATACCATTGACCATCGCGGGCCAAGGCAGGCGAAGCGAGCGCGGTCGAAGCCATCGCCATTCCAATGACGAGTTTGCGCATACTAAAATTCCCCTTTGATTATGAATTGAGGCACCGGCGGTCTCTATCTTTTCCCCAGCAAAGAGGCAAGCAATCAATGGGATCTGCATGTTGCAAGAATGTCACGAACACGGAAGCTGCAGCAGGGTTGGTCGGCCAGCACTCGCGGCCCGTACTTCGAATAACGGACTGTTAATCCAGCGGAACAGCAAGGATTCCGAGTTGACCAAGAACGTCGATCAGTTCAGCGAGTGTCTCCCGTGCTTCTGCGTCGACTATCGACCCTCCTGCCACAGTTGACGACAAGCTGTAGCTTTTCCAGCCATCGCGGAAGACGAGCCGGTGCTCCGCCGCACGATCGAAAACAGTGGTGCCCTCATCCGGCAAGACAAAATGCCAGGCACCTCCAATCAGGACCGCGAGATGATCTTCTCGGCCTAGCCATGCCCCGCCTGCCGAATGCGTGACCCTGTAGCAGTCTCCTTCCGCAGCGGTTGCGGGCGGCGTGCCAATCGAGGCGACGACAGCTTGCTGAAGCAAGGCATCCACGATCGAAAGGGCCCGGTTGACGAAGAACTCTTTCTGCGACTGGCCTGTAAAGAGCAGGGGAAGCCCGAATATCGGGGTCGTCGATGGGTAAGCAATCGGTTCCGGCATGGTTTTCCTCCATGGTCAGGTCAGCAAGGCAAGCAAAAGCGTATGGGACAACCCCGAAGTGCCGACCTGCCTGACCCACAGCGGGGCTGGACCATGATCAACCAGAAGCTGGGCGACTTCGGGGCCTGTTAAGCGAATGTTCGGCTCTGATCTGGACCAGGCCACATGCGGCGTTTCGCTCGGCCCGTAACCGACCAGATAGTCTTCGCGTTCTTCAATCAACGGCACATCCACTCCGTCTTCCCAGCGCCATTGTCCGCGGGCGCGGCGCGTCCAGCAGATGTCCAACACATCCTCTGCGTCAAAGGCGAGGTGAGGGTGGACCGGGCAGGGAGGACGGCGGGAAAGTCCGACATTCGCAAGATCGGCATAGACCGGTTCGTCGTCGGCAATGCCGATTGCCGCAATTCGGGTTCCGGGTACTGCTTCGGAAGGATCAAGCGAGGTGAGCCGATCATCGAGCGGTATCGCCCTGGTGCCCGCAGGGTGACCGAAGGCTGCCTCAGGCTCCGTTCCCGCCCTACCGCGGAGCAATCCACACAGGCGCCACTGTCCTTGTCCGGCCGGCTCGGCACGCAGGAACTGTAGAACTTCCCCGCCTACCATCATCCGGTTCGCACCTGCTGCAATGCCGGCAACGTCCGTATCCTCGAATGTGAGATCGTCTCCGGCCAGCACGAGTTCGAGCGATGCTTCCCCTTCAAGAAGCAAGGAAGAGGAGCCTGCAACAGGCGAGGTCAGCGTTCCGACAATCGCCCGGCGTGTGGCGGAGCCGGTCAAAGGCGAGAGCGCATTGCTCTGAACCGAGAACAGCGCCGCGCCGCGCCACGCGCTGTTTGCGGCGGTTGCTGCTGCAAACAGGACAGGAACCGATGGGTTGCCAGTACCGTCCGGCACCGCCTCGAACGCCGCGAGCACGGTGCGGGGCAAAGGAAGGTCCGATGCTGCGATGACTTCCCCTGCATCAGCGGTGCCCGAGCCCATCGCGAGAGGAGCAAGCCGTTCAAGTTCAAGCTCGACACCGCCATCTGACCATTCCCAGCTTCGGATCAGCCACTGTCCGGCGATGTCAGGCAAGCGCACTACGGTACCGGGGAGGTGTCTCGGATCGAGTTCACCGATCCGCCAAAGCAAAGTTTCCTGCTGCCAGCGGGCCCGTTGCGCGTTGTCGCTTGCAAGCTGTTTTGCCCCCGCTGCGGTCAGGGTAACGGGAAGATCCACCATCTGTTCTCGTCCGCCGCGCCGCAGTCCCAGAGCGCGCTGTACGCCAGGCTGATAATCGCGCGCTTCATCATAGTAGCGCAGAGCCAGCGGTTCGCGCTCGGGCAAGGCGGCGCGCTGCCTTTGGCGAGCGATGCCACCACCTTCTGTTTGCGAAGCCAATTGCCGCGGGAGAAGCATGGTGTCTGGCGTCAGGTTGGGCCGGGCCTGAAGCATCAGGCCGTTTTCGCCCGAAGTACAAATGAGAGGCACGACCTCGCTTATTGCCGAGAGCGATGTTGCAATTGCTCCGCCTTCATCGGAAAACCCCAAAGCGGGGGTGAGCAGGCGATTGGGGCCGGGAGAAGATGCGACCGGAACCAGTTGTTCAAGGCTGACGTCATCATCACTCCCGGCACCGAAGATTTCGAAGTTGAGCGCCGGAATGCGGTTGCCGAAGTCCGCCAGCTGCAAGTTCTCGAAAACCACATAAGCGCAGTCACGAAATGCGGTTGCAGTCGAGCCCTTGTCGGCCTGGATCAGGGGATCGACGGGATCATCGCCGTATCCGCGATAGAATCTGACTTCGCCCTCCACCTTGAGGTCGCCGCCTGATCCACGCAACAGATTGCCATCGGCCCAGATCCGTCCAAGCTTGCTCAAGGGCGTACTGGACAGGGCGACAGCAAAAGATGCCGAGTAATTGTAGGTGATCGTCGAAGGCTGCCCTTTGCCGCCCCCTTGCCGGTTTCGGTTCTCAATGAGGTCAGTCGACCAGATGATCGTACCCGCTGTTCGCATTCGCCCGAAGTGTCGCGGCACGGCCTGACCATAGGATGATGTGCTGACGGATAGCTCGCGCAGGCGCGGACCTTGGCGCGTTCCGCTGCCGAAGATGACATTGTCTGCTTGACGGCCGATGAAAGCACCGATGGCACCGCCGATCGGTCCGCCGATCGCAGTCCCCACCGCAGTGAGCAACAGTGTTGCCATGAGACTATCCTTGTAAAGGTGTCAAAAGCCGCCAGCGCGTCAAGATTGATGCGCTTGGGTCAAGCCGCTGGCGCACCACGCGGCGCAGCCCTGCGTGGGCATGGACGATGTCGCCCTGGCCGACCGCTATCGTCAAATGCTGTTGAACGCTCGAAAGACCCAGCAAAAGCACGTCGCCCGGAGCGATCCTGTCCGAAACCACAGCCAGTCCGGACCTTCGAGCGAACGCAAGCCAAGGCAAGACAGACGCGTTATGCAGGCGATAGCCCTGCGGCGCGACCGGCGAAGCACCCGCTGCCACAAGAACCGCGCTGACCAGTCCGACGCAGTCGAGTCCGGTAGCGGGTTCTCGTCCGTGGAGGCGGAAAGGGGCGCCAATCAGGGCGACCGCATGATGGGCTATCCGCTCGCCGCTGGAAGCCGATCGCGACGTGATCATGGTTGGCCGTAACGGGTCAGAAGATCATTGCCGGGAAGAAACGGTTCACCCCGAAAATTCGCGGCATTGGCGAAGCGAGAGGCGCAAGTTGCGATCGTATGGTCGCACCCCTCGCGAAGTTCCGCCCGTGTACCGAGCTCGGTGCCGTGAACCAGCGGACGGTCGAGCGCCAGCCAATTGGCATCGACATCGACGACACCGAAGACAAGTCCGGTTTGCGGCCCGCCGAAAAAGCGCAGCCGGCCTTCTGCAAATTGTGCCGCCTCGATCCCATCGAAGCGCACCCGGTTGAAGTCGAGATCGATTCCCGAAATTTGCGCGCGGATGGTGTAGCGTGGAGCGGAAAGACCGCATCCGCGTCCGCAGAATTCGGCACGACAGGTCGGGCTGGTGCGCGGAACGAGGTCTTGTTCAAGCAGATGTTTGGCTGACCGCAATTCGGCCGAAAATTGGCTGGCATTGTCCTCGATTCGGCCAAGCTGTCCGGAATATAGCGTATGGTGCTCCAGACTGGTCCAGTCGACCGCTCCGATCTCGATCGACGATTCGTCGAACAGACCGGCCGCGAGATCTCCTTCGCGGATCGAATCGTGGCTGAGCGCTCCTTCGGCTTCGGCGCTGTCATTGGCGATGTCCGCGCTCAGACGCAGTGCGGCTGGCACCATGCCGGGCGTGGACCGATGACGCACACCGCTGAAGACCAGATCGCGGTCATGGCTGGTGAAGGCCAGCATCGTTCCGTCACGCCTGTAAATTCGCCAGAAGGTTGCGACCGTATCGAGTTCTCGATCGAAGAACACGCGCATCAGCCGACCTCGCGCAATTCGATCAAGGGGATGCTGGGGGCCTCTCCCGCAGCGAAGTTGACGGCTGAGATGTCGATCCGGTCCTCGGCGAAGCGCACCGGCACATCGAACAGGAAACCGGCACGCACCTCGGCTCCGGGCGGCGGTGCTGTTACGAGCCTGAGCATTCCGAGCGATCCCATTGTCCAGGCGGTGACAGGATTGCCGCCGACGCTGACCCTCAGGCTCTCCGCCCTCGGCCGGGTGATCGGTCGGACCTGCGGCTCGCTTCCCTGGCCGTAGGATTTGGTCAGCTGAAAGTCGGCCGTCGCACCGTCGCCGATCCCGACGAGCTGGTCCTGCATGTCCGGCGTTCCTGTCATCCCGTTCGAGCTGTGATCGAAGGGGTCCATGATCCGGAAGCCCCGCGCCGCCCCGCGCCGCGCGCGGAAAAAGGCGAGCAGTTCGGACAACTCTGCTTCCGAACGGATGCCGGGACCGACATCGAAATGCATCCGTGCATCCGACCAAAGGGCGTTGCGCCGTTCGTGTCCGGAGGCGGTAATGGCAATCGATGTCGAGAATTCGGGCGCGACCGCGGTTCCGCGGCCGAGGGCAAAAGGGTAGAGGACGTCGTCGAAGGCATTCATGGCATCCTCCGGGATAGGGGCAAGGCGGGTATATCCGTCGCGATTGACCTGAGGCAGCGCCCAGACATAGCGGCGCGGGACGCCGCGCTCGGCCGCTTCGTCGAGGCCGCGGTCGATCCGCGCCCAGAACAGTTCGGCATCGGCCGGGTCGAGCACGAAGCCGGACAGGTAGTCCTGATCCGCCATCGCATAGCCCAGTCGGTCGTCGACGAAGGCGTACGCCGCCCGGCGGGCGGCATCGGCGCCGGCGGTCAACCAGTCGTAATCTTCCAGTTGCAGCCGGTCGAACGCCGGTGCGGCCCAGCCTTGCGGAAGGTTGGCGCGGTAAAGCTCCGGGGTATCGGCAGCCAGGATCGTCGGCGTGAAGGCGAGCAGCAGGACTTCCGCCGGATCTGCGGCGGCATTGCGAACGGCTTCGGTCAGGGCTGCCGTCGATTGGCCGAGGATAACCCCGGCAGCATCCAGCAGGGCGGTAGCATCTGCACCCAGAGGTCCGCGGACATCAGGGACCAGAACCGGGTCACCGCCAAGTGCCGCTCGGGATGATTCGTCATAAAGGCAGATCTCTCCGCTAGCAGTAACCCACCACCACGGCTCCCCAATCTGGAAGCGCACAGGAAGGTCGGCCTCTTCGGCCAGCGCGATAAAGGCGCGGGCGATGTCTGCGAGCCAATCCATTGCATCAGAATTGGCAGGGGAAAGCAGGGTCGAAGGCGGTACCCAGCCGGTTAGCGCAGGGGCGCCGGTGGCGGTGCGCTGCTTCCAGCCTTCCGGGCAATAGGCGTCGAACAGCTCGTAGGAGAGGGAGAGTATCACCTCGAGTTCATTGTCCCGCGCGGTGTCGAGCATGTTGCGGTGCCAGATCCGGCACGGCTCGCACAGCTGCCCTGTATCGGGCACCGTCAGGCCGTCGCCTGCCCGCTGTTCGAGCCGCATGAAATGGCTCATCCCGACATAGTGCACGATGTCTTCGCGATAGCCGAGGCCGATCACACCGCGCAGCAGCCGGGCCGGAGTCAGATTGTAGGCGTCGTCATAGGCCGTCGCCATGCGCTCGCCATGAACCGGGACCAGCACGTCGCCGAGTTCGAGCATCGCCCGTCCCCCGTCGGCGACAATGTCCGACACGATAACAGTGCCACCGGCCCGCTGGCCGAGCGGAGCGCTGCTACCTGGCACGAAACCGGGAGCGACGAGGGAAATGAACATGCGGTCGATGTCACTGGGATAGATGGCTTCACCGGGCAGGACGAAGCCGCCTTCAAGTGCGGAAAAGGAGAGCGTGATCCGGGCATCGACCGGCGTGCCGACTGCATAATTCCACAACCGAACATACCAGACGCGCGGATTGCCGCCGGCGTCGCGCCCCTCGATCGTCAGCGTCGGCCCATTTGGCGCGTCGAGCGGAATCACCCCTTCGGACTGCCACCGGAAGCTGAGCGACGTGTTGGCGTAGTTGCGATCGGTCTCATAGGCCAGCAGCGGGTGGTCGAGCGTATCGACACTGTTCCAGATCAGCCCGACCAGCTCGCCTTCGTGATGGAGCTCGACATCGATCCGCATGGCATCGGGCGCGATGGTGATAACCGACGCCATCGCCGGACGCGGAAAATCGACCGTCCAGAAGCGCGGGTCGAACCGTTGCATGAAGGTCGATTCCTGTGCCCGGCGTTCGCGGGCGAGCCAGAAGGCCATGATGTCTATTCCTGTGTCAGGCTTGCTGAAGGGCGCGGCGGACGGCGCTGGCGATCTGGCGCGACGAACGTTGCATGGCGGTGGGTGCCGCCGCGCCGCGCGGCACTGCCAGCTGGATCGCGACACGCACATCGCGCCCCTGTCCTGACCCGATCGCTCCAGTCTCGACCCGGCCAGCACTGGTCGGGACGAACACCTCCGGCCCGCGCTCCCCGACCAGGTAGGCGCGGCCGGGACCGACCGGGCCTCCGGTTGCCCGGCCCGGCAAGCCCAGAGCCGCACCCAGCGTTTCGCCCAGCACGGCGCCGAGATTGCTACCGCCCGAACCGGATCCGCCGAACAGATTGGCTATGCCCGATTGCAGAGCGTGTCCGGCAATCTCGTCGAGCGCCCGGAAGGCAACTCGCTTCAAGTCGTCAAATCCCAGGCTTCCACGCCGCAAGGCTCCGAGCAGGCTACCCTCGAGGACGCTGCCTGCGCGGCTGAAGCCATCGAGCAGCGATACATCGACCGATCGCCGGACCTTCTCGAGATCGGCGGCAAAGCCGTCGGTGCTGGCGCGGACATTGACGACCAGATCTTCAAATGCGTCGTTCATCGGCATCGCGCTCCATCATGCGGGAAATCGTGTCATGGTCGGGCGGGGGTCCCCCTGCCGCTTCGGCAGGATCGGCCAATGCCATCGCCAGCTCGGTCGGAGTGGCGTGCCAGAATTCGGAAGGACGCCAGCCCAGCAGGCGCATGGACACCGCGTATCGGTGCCGTGTCGCCTCGGCGAAAGTCATGCCTCGCCCTGAAGGACCTGCGCCAGCACTGCCCGGACCGGCGCTGCGGCGGCGACCAAGCCCATCGTCAACACCGCCTCGCCGACCAAGCTGCGGTCGGGCCGACCGTCCGGCGACATGCAGTGCCACAGCAGCGCGGTCATCTCGGCCAGCGTGAGCGAACCTTGCGCGGCGCGCTCGACCAGCGCGAACAGCGAGCCCAGTTCGGCTTCCGCCAGCACCAGACGCTCGAAGGTTGGCCGCAGCAGGATTGCGCGTCCTTCGACGACAAAGGTGGCTTCCCCGCGCATCGGGTTTGCAAGGGCGTCGGTCACGCCGGGACGACCGGGCCAGAGCTTTCGAGCTGCATGGTGTAGCTGCGCTCGCCATTGAAATCGCCGGCATAGTCGAGCCGCTGCACCAGGAACCGCCCGCGCAACCGCTCGCCGTCCTCGAACGACAATTCGTAGTCGTCGATGGTCCCGGCCATCGCATTGGCGCGCACCGCACTTTCGGCACTGCTACCGAGAAAGATGCCAGCGGCGCTGACCGAGATGGATCGAGTTCCCGCCCCTGACAGCAACTCGCGCCAGCCGCCCGATTCCTTGTGAGTGACGACCACGCTGTCGCCGTTGATCGACATCTGGGTGGTCCGCAGCCCGGCCACGGTCCGATAGGCCAGCGGCGAACCGCCGTCGCCGATCTTGAGCAGGAAGGCAGATCCGTTTTGTGCAGGCATGAAGGCTACTCCGTCAGGGGTTCAAGGATGCGGAAGCGGAATTCGAGCAGCGCTGCCCGCAGGTTGTCGCGGCGCGCTTCGCTGCGCGACCGCAGGAAGCGGATCGAGGCGAGTTCGAAGCCGGCATGGAACGGCGGCAGGTCGAGCACCCGGCGCTCGATCGCCGCGAGCAAGAGGGCATCGGCGCCTGGCAGGTCGGTGCGGGTTTCCAGTTCGAGCGCGATCCGGGTTTCGCGCCCGGCCCGGTCCTTGGTCCCCCAGTCGATCGACGCGCTGGCGGCGATCCCGAGCCAAGGCGCGCTGGCGGCGATCGGGGCTTCCTCTTCAATCGCATTGATCGCGGCGAGGGCCGGGTCGCCCCGCAGCCAGTCGATCAGGGCAGCGCGCAGGTCGTTTTCCATAAAGGTTCAATCCGCTCCGAAATCAGGCCACAGACGGGTCGCAGAGCGCCAGTCTGTCCGCTTCTGGGTGTCATTCCTGCGCCGCTGCACAAGCTGCGTTGCCACGATCCGCAGCGCACGGGCGCGCAGTTTCCCGGTGGCGTTTCCGGCTTGGATGGAGGCCCGAATCATCCCAGCCTCACGCAGCGCCACGGGCGCCACAGGGCGGTCACGCTGGCGGGCGGAGGCAGGATGCGGCTGCCGTCACGGTCGCGGTAATGGTGCGCTGCCAGCCGGATGATGCCCTGCTTGAGCGGCGCTGCCAGGTCATTCCAGCCGTCCGCCAGACCGACCCGCAGCTGCAAGGCGAGCAAGGGTTGGCTTGCCGGGACCAGCAGCTGGACGCAGGCCGTCAGCCCAAGGCGCAGTTCGAAGGTGCTGGCCGGATCGGCAATGGCCGAACGGCTCGCATCGGCATTCACCCACGCAGCCGCTACCAGGCTGCGCACGGGCTGCGCCGTTAGCTGTTGCCAGCCGCGCGCTGCGGGCACGATCTCTTCGATCGTCTGGGCCAGTGCATATTGGCCGGTGAAGGCCTCGCACATGGCCAGGCTCGCTTCGAGCAGGTCGGCCAGCAGCCCATCCTCGCCCGGACGGCTGATGCCGAGCCAGTGCTTCAATTCCGACAGTGCCGCGCCGTCAAGCACCGCAGGCTGCACGATAGTCCGCTGCATGGCGGGTCCTTCCGAAATCGGTCCAAGAAAAAGGTGCGCCCGCACCGCCGGAACAGGCGGCAGTCCAGCCTGGGGCGGTGCGGGCGCGAAAACCGGCAAGAGAGCCAAGGGGGAACTCGACCTTGCCGGGTTAACGGAGCGTGCTTCGATCAGGCTTCGATCTTCAGCAGCTTGATGGCATTGGAATCCAGCACCTTCCCGCCAACCCGCTTGCTTGCGTAGAAATGCACGAAGGGTTTGTTGGTGAACGGGTCGCGCAGCACCTGCGTCGCGCCCTGTTCGGCGATCAGATAGCCATGACGGAAATTGCCGAAGGCGATCGGGAACTCGCCCGCGGCGATGTCGGGCATGTCCTCGGCCTCGATCACCGGATAGCCGAACAGCCGGTCAGGCTGGCCTTCGACCATGCCCGGTTGCCACAGGAAAGCCCCGTCGGAGGTCTTGAGCTTGCGCACCGATGCAAGGGTCGCCGAATTCATGACGAAGCTCGCGCCCTGCCGATGGCTCGATTTCAGCGCGTGGATCAGGTCGATCAGCTTTGCATCCGGCGCGCCGCCGAGCCCGGTGGCGCTGCCCGAACCGACATATTGCAGCTGGCCGAAGCTGCGCACGCCGTCCTCGGCGGTGCTGGTCGCGGCGCTCAGGAAGCCTTCCGGCTGATTGGCACCCGAACCATTGACGAAAGCGGAGCCTTCGGCGCGAGCGAACTCGATCGCGATCTCGTTGGCGAGCCAGGTCTCGATATCGAAGGCCGCATCGTCGAGCATGGCCTGACTGGCGGCCGGATTGGCGTAGAGGTCACCGGCGGGCGGGGCGATCTCGGCAAAGCGCGGGGTGCCCGTTTCGGGACGCGGCGCAATGTCGCTCACCCAACCAGAGGCCGTGCCGCCGAGGGTCACGAGCTTGCGATAGCCTGCCGTGCCGGTCTGCACCACCTGGGCGATGGCACGGATCGGGCTCATTTCGACCAGCTCCGCTGCGATCAGGGCATCGATCTGCCGCGGCACCGCGTAACCGCCGTCGGCCGGGGTCGCGCCGCTGAGCGACTTCAGCTCGGCTTCACGGCCGCGGCTAAGATAGCCGTCGACGAAGCCCTTGATCTCGGCATCACCGTTACCGGCAGCGCCGCCGCCGATGGCCGGGCGTGCGGCGGC
>DAIQNP010000014.1:0-19198 GCA_036788335.1 Erythrobacter sp. | reverse complement strand
CGAACCGGTGTGGTTGCGGTGATGCGCAACGGCGCGGGGCCGACGGTGATGCTGCGTGCCGACATGGACGGCTTGCCGGTGATCGAGCAGACCGGGCTGCCCTTCGCCTCCAAGCGCCGCGCGGTTCCGGCGAGCGGGATCGAGACCGGGGTGATGCACGCCTGCGGGCATGATACCCACATGGCCGCCTGGGTCGGCACTGCGCAATTGCTGGCCGAACGCAAGGACCAGTGGTCCGGTACGCTGGTGATGATCCTGCAACCGGCCGAGGAAATCGGCGAGGGCGCGCTGGCGATGCTGGAGGACGGGCTCTACACCCGCTTTCCCAAGCCCGATTTCGTGCTCGCCTTTCATGACGCGGCACAGGCTCCGGCGGGCTTCATCGGTTATTCCAAGGGCTTTGCGCTGGCGAATGTCGATTCGGTCGACGTGATCGTGCCCGGGGTCGGCGGGCACGGCGCCTATCCGCACACCACCAAGGACCCGATCGTGATCGCGGCCAGCATCGTCACGCGGCTGCAGACGCTGGTCAGCCGCGAGCTCGATCCGCAGGAGCCCGCCGTGGTTACCGTCGGCAGTTTCCAGGCGGGATCGAAGCACAACATCATCCCGGACGAAGCACGCCTGCAGATCACTGTCCGCAGCTACAAGGACGAAACGCGCGCGCATCTGCTCGACGGGATCGCCCGGATCGCACGGGGTGAGGCGATCGCCGCAGGAATGCCCGAAGACATGCTGCCCAAGGTGATCGTATCCGACCCTTACACCCCTGCCACCTACAACACGCCCGAATTCACCGAGCAGGTGATGGCCGGGTTGAAGACGCGGTTCGAAGGCCGTGTGTTCGAAACGCCGAGCGTGATGGGCGGTGAGGACTTCAGTCAGTTCTACCGCGCCGACCCGGACAACATCGAATCGCTGATCTTCTGGGTCGGCGGGGTGCCGATGGCCGAATGGGAACGTGCGCAGAAGGGCGAACTCGAACTGCCGTCGCTGCATTCGCCGTTCTGGGCGCCCGACGCACCGGTGGTCATTGCCACCGCGACCGAGGCGATGACGGCCGCAACGCTGGAACTGATGAAGAACTAACTTCTCCCTCCTATGAAGATGAGGGAGCTAAGGCAAAAAAGGTACGGCCGCCGAAACGCTCCACAAGAACGCTTCGACGGCCGTTTCTCCTCCCCAGGAGAACTTTGAAATCGTTAGCTCGAAGCGGGCACGTAGGTCCCGAGCCGGTGGTGCAAGGCGTTGATCTTGGCCAGTTCCTCGCGGTCTTCGGTATTGCGGGCGTGGCTTTCCAGCGCGCGGCGCAGCAGCTTCATGTCGGCCGTCGACAACAGCGCGCGGGCGCGGGCGGGTTCGGTCTTGGGGGTATCGGTATCGCTCATTTCACACTCCTCGGGCAGCGTTGCACCCTCAGGCCCTTAGGCGTTTCGGCAGCCGACCGGAAGGCGGCACTGACACTTTCCGGTCGGCTGTCATGTGGCATCCTCCTGCTGCTGACCGTCACTTGCGGCCATGCAGCGTCCCACACTGCGGGAGGTACGTGCGCGTCACGCAGCCTCGAACTGGTTCATCGTGTTGTCCTTGCCACCGGCCTTCAACGCAGCTTCCCCGGCAAAGTACTCCTTGTGATCGTCGCCGATGTCGCTGCCCGCCATGTTCTGGTGCTTGACGCAGGCGATGCCCTGGCGGATCTCCTCGCGCTGCACGTTCTTGACGTAACCGAGCATCGCCTGCTCGCCGAAGTACTCGCGGGCGAGGTTGTCGGTGCTGAGCGCGGCGGTGTGATAGGTCGGCAGGGTGATGAGGTGGTGGAAGATGCCCGCCCGCGCCGCGCCGTCGCGCTGGAAGGTGCGGATCTTCTCGTCGGCTGCGGCGGCCAGTTCGGTGCCGTCGTAGTCGACGCTCATGAGGCGGTCGCGCTCGTAGGCCGAAACGTCCTTGCCGGCTTCGACCCATGCATCGAAGATCTGCTGACGGAAGCTCAGCGTCCAGTTGAAGCTGGGCGAGTTGTTGTAGACGAGCTTGGCATTGGGCACGACGTCGCGGATGCGATCGACCATGCTGGCGATCTGTTCGACATGCGGCTTCTCGGTCTCGATCCACAGCAGGTCGGCGCCGTTCTGCAAGCTGGTGATGCAGTCGAGCACCACGCGGTCCACGCCGGTGCCGGGGCGGAACTGAAAGAGGTTCGAGGGCAGGCGCTTGGGCGCGAGCAGCTTGCCGTCGCGGCTGATGAAGACCTGGCCATTGGTGATGTTGGCGGGATCCACCTCGTCGCAGTCAAGGAAGCTGTTGTACTGGTCGCCAAGATCGCCCGGTTCCTTGGAGAACGCGATCTGCTTGGTGAGACCAGCGCCGAGCGAGTCGGTACGGGCAACGATGATCCCGTCGTCGATGCCGAGTTCGAGGAAGGCGTGGCGGCAGGCGCGGATCTTCTGGAGGAAATCCTCGTGCGGCACGGTGACCTTGCCGTCCTGGTGGCCGCACTGCTTTTCGTCCGACACCTGATTCTCGATCTGGAGCGCGCAGGCACCCGCCTCGATCATCTTCCGGGCGAGCAGGTAAGTCGCCTCGGCATTGCCGAAGCCGGCGTCGATATCGGCGATGATGGGCACGACATGGGTTTCGTAATTGTCGATCGCGTTTTCGAGCCGCTTGGCCTCGACGGCATCGCCAGCCTCGTGCGCTTTGTCGAGAGCGCGGAACATGCCGCCCAATTCGCGGGCGTCAGCCTGCTTGAGGAAGGTGTAGAGTTCGGCGATCAGCGCGGGCACCGAGGTTTTTTCATGCATCGACTGGTCGGGCAGGGGGCCGAACTCGCTGCGCAGCGCGGCGACCATCCAGCCCGACAGGTAAAGGTATCGCTGCTTGGTGGTGCCGAAGTGCTTCTTGATCGCGATCAGCTTCTGCTGCGCGATGAAGCCATGCCAGCAGCCCAGCGACTGGGTGTATTGCGCCGGGTCAGCATCATAGGCCGCCATGTCGGCGCGCATGATCCCGGCGGTGTAGCGGGCGATGTCGAGCCCGGTGGCGAAACGGTTCTGGATCGCCATGCGCGCAGCGCTTTCGGGGTCGATCGCAGCCCAGCTCGGCCCATTGGCGCTGACGATGTCACGCATGTGGGCGATGGTGGTTTGATAGGTCATGTCGGTGCCTCCGATTCATGGGGAGAGAGTGCGTCCTCACTGGACTGTTGCAGCGCAGCACAACAGGAAAAATGACAAGATGAGTTGTCGCTATGCCGACATTCACCCGCTGTCTTGTGTCATATTGTAAATTAATTTACTGACGCTCGTATGGACGAAAGCAGTCTCCTCGCCGGCCCAGCGCTGCGCCGCCTGCGCAAGCGTGAAGGCCAGACACAGGCCGCGATGGCAGCGATGCTCGGCATCTCGCCGTCCTATCTCAATCTGATCGAGCGCAACCAGCGCCCGCTGTCGGCCCGCGTGCTTGTGCAAGTGATCGAACGATTCGACTTCGACCCGCGATCTTTGCGCGAGGACGAGGCGATCGGCGGGCTCGACGGGATGCTGCGGCGGATGGCAGACAAGCGCTTCGCCGACCTGGCCATCGACCGCGAGGAGGTGCAGGAATTTCTGGCCGCCGCACCGCAAGTCGCTGCCGCCTTTGCCCGGCTCTACGACGCGGGCGGGAGTGCGCCAAAGGGCGAAGGCGCAATGGCGGGCGACGACGCTGCAACGCTCGCCCGGCGCGCGGTGGAACGCTGGCAGAACCACTTCGCCGATCTCGACCATGCCGCCGAGGATCTGGCCGACGAGCTGCGACTGTCGCGCGGCGAGATCAGCGCGGCCCTTGGTGAGCGGCTGCGCGAAAAGCACCGCTTGTCGGTTCGTATCCTGCCGGCCGAGGTGATGCCAGGACAGGTCCACCGGCTCGATCTGCACGCACGCCAGCTGCAACTGTCCGAAATGCTGCCCGGCGCGGCACGGCGATTTCAGATTGCCCGGCAGGTCGGCGCGCTCGAACAGCGCGAGGCGATCGAACTGCTGGTGGCAGGCGCCAACCTGCCGTCTGCCGAAGCACGCGAAGCTTTCCGCGAACACATCGCCAATTACCTCGCCGGAGCGCTGCTGCTGCCTTATCGCCGCTTCCTGCGTGCCTGCGAGGCAACCGGGTACGACCTTGCGGTGCTACAACGCCGCTTCGCAGTGAGCTTCGATCAGGTGGCCGAGCGGCTGACCACGCTGGGCCGGGTGGGTGAGCGCGGGCTGCCGTTCTTCACCGCCACCATCGACCGCGCCGGGCGGATGACGCGTTTCACGTCCGGTGGCAGCGGGGCGATGCATCCGCTCGAAGGCGCGCGTTGGCCTGCCTGGGTGCCTTATGCCGCCTTTGAGCGCCCCGGCACTGTGCTGTGTCAGGCTGTCACCTTCGGCGAAGGCGAGGCCCCGCCGCGCCACTGGTTCACCATCACGCGCACTGTCGATGGAGACGGGGTCATGTGTGCCGCTCGCCGCGCCGTCGTGCTGGGACTGGAAGCGCGCTTTGCCAGCGATCTGGCCCATGCCCGCGGGGTCTCGCTCGACCCGGAGGATGCGGTGCCGCTGGGCGTTCCGTGCGGCCGCTGCGGATGTGCCGAATGCCTTACACCTGCCACCGCGCGCTTGGCCCGCACCGGCTGACCGCGAGCGTTTCCTACTTGGCGGTTAACCGTCGCAAGCCCGCGTTTGTGCCGCGTTGCACCGCGTTGTAAAGTTTACCGACACTTAAGGTCTGCGCGTTAGAGCTTCGGGAAAGCACCGAGGCCAGCGCACCATGATCCGCCTGTTCAAGCATTACATCCCGCACGCCGTGCTACTGCTCGGCCTGCTCGATTTCGGCTTGCTGGTGATGGCGAGCGAACTCTCCTGGCATATCCGGGCAAGCCAGATCGGAATGGACCCGGGCCTGTTCAGCGAGCGCTGGCTGCCACAGATCGTGACCGCCTCGGTGATCTGGCTGGCGATGATCGCGGTCGGGGTCTATGGGCCGAATGCGCTGCGATCCTTACGCTTTGCAGGCGCGCGGCTGCTGGTCGCGATCAGCCTCGGGATCATTGCTCTGGCGGTGATCGACTTTCTTCTGCCCGATGACATGTTCTGGCGCTCCACGCTGCTCTACGCGATGGGGCTGGCCATTGTGGTGCTGGTGGGCGACCGCCTGCTGCTGACGAGCTTTCTCGGCTCCTCGGCCTTTCGTCGGCGGGTGATGGTGTTGGGCGCGGGCGACCGGGCGCAGCGCCTGCGCGAATTGGGCGATCGCCCTGAAAGCGGCTTTGCCATCGTCTCCTATATTGGAATGAGCGACGATCCGTGGATCGTCGAAGAAGCGATCCCGCGCACCGCGATCCACGATCTGGGCCGCTTCGTCGAAAATCTCGGTGTGAGCGAGGTAGTGCTCGCCTTGCAGGAACGGCGCAATGCCCTGCCGCTGAAAGACCTGCTGCGCATCAAGACCAAGGGCGTGCATGTCAACGATTTCTCGAGCTTCCTCGAACGCGAGACCGGGCGGGTCGATCTCGACACGGTCAATCCCAGCTGGCTGATATTCTCCGACGGCTTTTCCAGCGGCCGGATGTTTTCCAGCGCGGTCAAACGGGTGTTCGATATCACCTTCAGCGCCTTGCTGCTGGTGGCGACCTTCCCGATCATCGTGTTGTTCGCGCTGCTGGTGAAGCTCGACAGCAGGGGCCCGGCGTTCTTCCGGCAGGAACGGATCGGCCTCTTCGGTCAGCCGTTCCAGTTGATCAAGTTGCGTTCGATGCGGATCGATGCCGAAAAGGACGGGTCCAAGTGGGCCGAGAAGAACGATCCGCGCATCACCCGCGTGGGGCGGGTCATCCGCAAGCTGCGTATCGACGAATTGCCGCAGACCTGGAGCGTGCTGAAAGGTCAAATGAGTTTCGTCGGCCCACGCCCCGAGGTCCCGCGCTTCGTCGAGGAACTGGAAGAGGAAATCCCCTTTTACGGCGAGCGGCACATGGTCAAGCCCGGCATCACCGGCTGGGCACAGATCAACTATCCCTATGGCGCATCGACCGAGGATAGCCGCCGCAAGCTCGAATATGATCTCTATTACGCCAAGAATTATACGCCCTTCCTCGATTTCGTGATCCTGCTTCAAACCGTGCGGGTGATCCTGTGGCCGGAGGGCGCGCGGTGATCCAGTTCGCGGCGCTTGCACCTCTGGCGGAATTTGCCGCCTACCTTGCCGCTGCGGTGCTGGCAGCAGGAGCGGCGCTGTGGATCGCGCGGGTCGGCGATGCCAGCCGTCCTGACCGGACGCCGCTCGCGTTGGCAGCCGCCCTTATTGCGGTATGGTGTGCGCTGTCGGCTTCGCTCGGCCCGGATCATCCAGCGGCTCGGCTTGCGCTGACAGGGCGCAACCTGGCGCTGATCGCGGTCATCTACCGACTGCTGGCGACTGACGGGCGGGCCGCGAGCCTCAGGCCGATCCGCCCCGTCATCGGCGTGTTGGTGCTGGTCCAGCTGTTCCAGCCGGCGCTGTTGCTGATCGAAGCGGACGCCGGTTCGATCCCGATGATCGCGCAATTGACCTTCGAAACCTGGACGCTGACCAGCATGATGGTCGCCATCGGGGCGCTGATGCTGCTTCACAATCTTTATGCCGGGGCTTCGGCGGCGGCGCGCCAGATCCTGCGCTGGCCGGGCATCGCGCTGACCGTGATCTTTGCCTACGATCTCAATCTGCATACCACGGCCTATCTCGGCGGCGGCGAGCTTGAGGTGCTGACCGGCCAGCGTGGATTGATCGCCGGAGCGATGGCGGCGCTGTTTGCGCTGGGAACCAACATCGGCAGCGCCGGACTGCAGTTCAGCCCTTCGCGGGTGGTCGCTTTCCGCTCGCTGTCGCTGCTGTTGATCGGCAGCTATCTGGCGATGATGGTGCTGGTTGCGAAAGCACTGGCGCTGATCGGAGGAGACATCGCCCGCGCCAGCCAGATCGTTTTTCTGGTGCTGGCGATTTTGGCAGCGATTATCTGGCTGCCGTCCCCACGGCTGCGCGGATGGATGCGAGTGACCGCGACCAAGCACCTGTTCCAGCACCGTTATGATTACCGCGAGGAGTGGCTGCGCTTCACCCGAACCATCGGGCGAGGCACGATCAACAACGCCAGCCTTCAGGAACGCGCAGTGCAGGCGCTGGCCGACATCACCGAAAGTCCGGCGGGCCTGCTGCTGATGCCCGATGGCGAAGGTCGGCTGGAACTGACCGCGCGCTGGAACTGGGCGACGATCGAAGTTCCCGCAGTCGCAGCCGCTCCCGAGCTTGCCAGCCTGGTCGAACAAAACAATCTGGTTCTGGCGCTCGACGAAGTGCGTGCGGGGGTCGACCATCATGGCGAAATCGTTTGCGTGCCGCAGTGGCTGGCTGAGGCTGATGATGCCTGGGCGCTGGTGCCGCTAATCCATTTCGACAGGCTGATCGCTGCCGTGGTGCTCGCCCGCCCGCGCGTGGTGCGCCAGCTCGATTGGGAGGATTTCGACCTGCTGCGGGTCGCCGGCCAGCAATTGGCCAGCTACCTTTCCGAACAGGCCGGACAACAGGCGCTGATGGATGCCAGCCGCTTCGACGAATTCAACCGCCGCATGGCCTTCGTGATGCACGACATCAAGAACCTCGCCAGCCAGCTTTCGCTGCTGTGCGCCAACGCCGAACGCCATGCCGACAATCCGGCATTCCGGGCCGATATGTTGATCACTTTGCGCAACTCCTCGGACAAGCTTTCGGCGCTGCTTGCACGGCTGGGTCGGTATGGATCGGGGCAGGTACAGGATCTCGCACCGGTCGATCTGGCGCACATGGCGATGAGGGTGGCCGAACGGTTCCGGGCGGTGCATCCAGTGGCGTTGACCCGGGTCGAACCAGTGGAGGTGATGGCCAACACCGAGGCGCTGGAACAGGCGTTGATCCATCTGGTCCAGAACGCGATCGATGCCAGCGAGCCCGGTATGCCGGTCTATCTCGATGTCTATCCCGCCGGTCTGCGCGGCGAGATCGAGGTGATCGATTCGGGCTGCGGCATGACTCCGGAATTCATGCGCACCGGCCTGTTCAAGCCGTTTGTCTCATCCAAGCCGGGCGGCTTCGGGATTGGTGCCTTCGAAGCGCGCGAGCTGGTCAAGGCGATGGGCGGCCGGGTCGTGGTCGAATCGCGTGAAGGCATCGGCACACGCTTCGGCGTCAGTCTGCCGATTGCCGAAACCCTCCGACTGTTCGGCGGGGAACATCCACCCGCCGCCCACCAGCGTGAGATCGTCCGATGACCGATAAGAAACCCACCCTGCTCGTAATCGAGGACGATCCGGGCCTGCAAGCCCAGCTCAAATGGGCCTATGACGATTTTGCTGTCGTGATCGCGGGCGACCGCGACAGCGCGATTGCCGCGCTCCGATCCGAAGCGCCGGGCGTGGTCACGCTCGACCTCGGCCTTCCGCCCGATCCCGACGGGACCAGCGAAGGTTTCGCCGTGCTCGATGCGATCATGGAATTGAAGCCTGATACCAAAGTGATCGTCGCCAGCGGCCACGGCGCAAGAGAAAGTGCCCTGGAGGCGATCGCACGCGGCGCCTATGACTTCTACCAGAAGCCGATCGATATCGCGGCGCTCGGCCTGATCGTCCGTCGGGCCTTCAATCTGCGCGCCATCGAGGAGGAGAACCGCCGGCTTGTCGCCAATTCCGGGGCGGACAAGACCGTGCTCGGCCGCTTGATCACCGGCGCGCCGGAAATGGTCAAGGTGGCTCGCACGATCGAGCGCGTCGCCAAGACCAGTGTTTCGGTCATGCTGCTGGGTGCGAGCGGGACCGGGAAGGAATTGCTTGCCCAGGGCCTTCACGATGCCAGCGACCGCGCAGGCGGCCCCTTTGTTGCCATCAACTGCGCCGCGATCCCCGAAAATCTGCTCGAAAGCGAGCTGTTCGGCCACGAAAAGGGGGCCTTCACCGGCGCGATCAAGACCACCGAGGGGAAGATCGAAAGCGCCAATGGCGGCACGCTGTTCCTCGACGAGGTCGGCGACATTCCTCTGCCCTTGCAGGTCAAGCTGCTGCGCTTCCTGCAAGAACGCACGATCGAGCGGATCGGCGGGCGGCGGGCGATTGCGGTCAATACTCGCATCGTGTGCGCCACCCATCAGGACCTCGAAGCGATGATCGGGGCCGGGACTTTCCGCGAAGACCTGTTCTACCGCCTCGCCGAGATCGTGATCCGCATTCCGGGCCTTTCCGAGCGGCACGGCGACCCGGTGCTGCTGGCCAAAGCCTTCCTCAAGCGCTTCGCTGCCGAGATGAACCCTTCGGTCGCCGGCTTTGCTCCCGACGCCCTGGCTGCGATCGATGCGCATGACTGGCCGGGCAATGTGCGCGAACTCGAAAACCGGGTAAAGCGCGCAGTGATCATGGCTGATGGCAAGCTGGTGAGAGCCGAGGACCTCGATTTCGGCACAGGCGAGGAGGAGGGCACGGCGGTGCTCAACCTCAAGGCCGCGCGCGAGGCGGCCGACCGCCGGGTCATCCGCCACGCTCTGTCCCGCAGCGAGGGCAATATCTCCAGCACCGCCAAACTGCTCGGGATCAGCCGCCCCACGCTTTACGACCTGCTGCGTCAGTATGACCTTCAGGCCTAGCTTTTTCATCGCCCTGACCGCGTTGGCGCTGGCGCTGGCGCTGGCCGCAGGGCTTGCTGCTTGCGCGCCGGACGTCGACCCCGCCACCAGTACAGGCGATCCCGAGTTTGCTCGGCTGGTGCGCGAAGCGCGCGCGGCAATGCGCACGGGGCAGTTGATCGAGGCGGGGCAGACGCTGGACGAAGCCGCGCGGGTTGCGCCCGACAACCCCGAATTGTGGGTCGAGATTGCACGTCTGCGGTTTCGCGGCGGCGAGCATCTGAGCGCGCTCGAAGCGGCGGACCGTGCGCTGGCGCTTGGGCCGGACTTTGGGCCTGCCCTGCTGATGAAAGGGCAATTGGTGCGCGATGCCCACGGCTTTGCTGACTCCTTGCCGTGGTTCGAGGCGGCCTTGCAGGCACAGCCGGGCAACCTCGAAGCGCGGGCGGAACACGCCGCGACGCTGGGGGACATGGGGCAGTATCGGGCAATGCTGGCCAGTGTGCGTGCTTTGGCGGGTTTTGCGCCGGAGGACCCGCAGGTCACCTATTTCCAGGCAGTGCTGGCAGCACGCGGCGGTGAACCGGTACTCGCTCGCAGCCTTCTGGCGCGCAGCGAAATGGTTCGTAAGGGATCGGCGTCGGCCATGCTGCTGGACGCGCTGTTGAGCCTTGAACAGGGCGACTTCGCCACCGCCATTGCGACGCTTGAACCTCTCGCCGCGCGCCAGCCCGCCAATCGGCGCGTCACCGCCTTGCTGGCGCGGGCATTGTTTCTCAATGGCCAGGCAGGTGCCGTGGTGGCGCGCTTCGATGAGGCGGCGAGCCGCTCCGATGCTTCGCCTTACATGATGACCCTTGTCGGCAGGGCGCATGAGCAGGAGGGCAACCGCGCCCGCGCCGCCGTGCTGCTGACGCGGGCCGCGGCGCCGCCAGCCGGCAAGGCGGTGGTGCTGGGAGATACGCCGGGACTGGCAGCGCCGACCGCCGAACTTCGCCAGCTTGCGGAGGCAGGCAACTGGAGCGGCGCGGATGCTGCGGCAAAGGTGCTGCGTGCGCGCTATCCAGCCTCCGCCGACATCGCCACACTCGCTGCCGACGCGGCTTTGGGGCAGGGAGACGGAGCGCGTGCGCTCGAACAATATGCCAAGGCATCGGGTGTAAGGCGGCCGTGGTCTTTGACCCGGCGCGCGGTGGCGGCCTATCGCATGATCGGGGAGGGCGAGGCGGCCGACACCCTTCTGGCCCGCCATGTCGCAGGCGAGCCGGGCAACCTCGACGCGCTGATCCTGCTGGCCCGGCGCCGGGCGGAGCGGGGCGACTGGTTGCGGACCGAGGTATTGCTGAGGCATGTGGTGATGCTGGGCGGCGGGCATGACCCGCTGGTGCTGGAATTGCTGCGCGATGCCGCAAAGTCGCAAGGCAAGGCCGACGATGCCGTGAGGTTCGCCGCCCTGCTGAACGAACTTCGTCCCCAACCGCTGGCGGCCCGCTGAGCCACACGCGCGCTCGACAAGCGCCGTCCGACCCGCCATGCGCCGCCGCCATGCGCCGCAAGATTCCCGCCTCGCTCGCCGATCCGATGATCGCGGTGCTGCTGATCGCTACCACCACCGCGCTGGTGTTCCCAGCGCAGGGCGCAGCGCGCGAGGTCGCGCGGGACATTTCCAACGGCGGCATCTTCCTGCTCTTTCTCGTCAACGGGTTGCGCATCCGCCGCAGCGAGATCGCCCGCGGGCTTGGCAACTGGCGCTTCTTCGGGCCGCTGATGCTCTTCGTGTTCGGCGCGATGGCGCTGGCCGGGCTGGGCTTCGCCGCGCTGGCGGGGAGCGTGTTGCCGCCGCTGGTGGCGCTCGGCTTCATCTATCTAGGCTGCCTGCCCTCGACCATCCAGTCGGCGACCTCTTACACCAGCTTGGCGCAGGGCAATGTCGCGCTGTCGGTGGTTGGTGCGGCGCTCATCAACATTGCTGGTGTGTTTGTCAGCGCCCCATTGTTCGCGCTATTGGGCGGGGGAGCGGCGGCGAGTCTCGGGACCGAGGTGATTGTCCGCATCGGCCTGATCCTCGTCTTGCCCTTCATGATCGGGCAGGCGGTGCAGGGCCGGGTGATCGACTGGATCACCCCGCGCCGGGCGCAGATCGCCTGGCTTGACCGGGCGGTGATCGGGCTGGCGGTTTATGTCGCCTTCTCTGGCGCGGTGGAGCAGGGACTGGCCCGCCTGTTCGCCCCGAGCGACTGGGCGGTGCTGATCGCTCTGGTGCTGGGGATGCTGGCGCTGGCGCTGGGCGCGGCCTGGGCGACCGGCGGGCTGCTGGGCCTCGCTCGTGCCGACCGCATCACCTTCCTGTTCGCCGGATCGCAAAAAAGCATCGCCATCGGCGCACCGCTCGCCGCGATCCTGTTTGCGCCGTCAGCCGCCGGTTTCGTGATCGCCCCGCTGCTGCTGTATCACCTTGCGCAACTGGTGCTGGCCGCGCCGCTGGCTATGCGACTGGCGCGTTAGCGGCGGCGCGGCGCTCGGCGCGGTTGTGCCGGATTGACCACCACAGCGACAGCCCGATCATGATCGCCCCGATCAGCCCGGTGAAGGTTTCCGGGATGTGATAGCGCGCGGAAATCAGCATGATCGCCCCCAGCACAATGATCGCCCAGAACGCGCCATGTTCGAGATAGCGGTATTCCGCCAACGTCCCGGCCTTGACCAGATGGATGGTCATCGACCGCACGAACATCGCGCCCACCGAAAGGCCGATGGCGATCACGATCATGTTGTTCGACAAGGCAAACGCCCCGATCACGCCATCGAAGCTGAAGCTGGCATCCAGCACTTCGAGATACATGAAACCGCCAAGCCCCGACCTCACGATCGCGCCGCTGGCCTTTTTGGCCGCTTCGCGCTGTTCGATGATCGCCCCCAGCGCATTCACGGCGATATAGGTGAGCAGGCCGAGCAGACCGGCGGTCAGGAACGTCAGCGCATCATCGGGCGTCAACAGCGTCGAAACGCCGTAAACCAGCAACAGCACCAGCCCGATCTCCACCGTCGGCACGGCCGAGAAGCGGTTGATTGCCCGTTCGATCGACGCGATCCAGTGCACTTCCTTTTCGGCATCGAAGAAGAAGCTCAGGCCGACCATCGCGAGGAACGCGCCGCCGAAGCCGGCAATGCCGATATGCGCGCTCGACACGATGCGTTCGTATTCCACCGGATCGCCCAGCGACAATTGCACGGCTTCCCATGGGCCGATGCTCGCCGCGATAGAAACGATCGCGATCGGAAAGACAATCCGCATCCCGAACACCGCAATCAGGATGCCGATGGTGAGGAAGCGTTGCTGCCACACCGGGTCCATTTCGCGTAGCACCGTGGCGTTCACCACGGCATTGTCGAAGCTCAAGGATACCTCGAGGATCGACAGCACGAACACGATCCACAGGATCGAAAGCATCCCCGAAAGGGTGCCGGTGCTGACCCAGCCGTAATACCCCGCCAGTGCAAAGCAGAGCGCGGTAAAGCCGAGCGAAAAGGTGTAGAAACGCAGCAAAGTCTGCATGGCAGAATAGGGCCTTGAACAGGAGAGGGTCAGCCCTTGGGCTGATAGGTCTGGTCTTCGCCTGGGAAGGTTCGGGTGCGCACTTCCTCGGCATAGCTGGCGACAGTGCGATCAATCACCCCGGCAATGTCTTCATAGCGCTTCACGAAGCGCGGCACACGTTCGAACATGCCGAGCATGTCTTCGGTGACCAGCACCTGCCCGTCGCACTGGGCCGAAGCGCCGATGCCGATGGTGGGGCAGGACACCGCCTTGGTCGCGGCGATGGCGATCGGTTCGACTACCCCTTCGATGACGATGGCGAACGCCCCCGCCCTGTCGAGCGCGATGGCGTCCGAGATGATCTTTTCGGCCTCGGCGTCCGAGCGCCCGCGCGCGGCATAGCCGCCCAGCACGTTGACCGCCTGCGGGGTCAGGCCGACGTGGCCCATCACCGGAATACCGCGCTGATTGAGGAATTCGACCGTGGGTGCCATCGTCGCCCCGCCTTCCAGCTTCACCGCCGCCGCCCCGGTCTGCTTGAGCAACAAGGAGGCGCTGGCGAAGGCTTGTTCGAGCGATGCCTCATAGGAGCCGAACGGCATGTCGATGACCACGACGGAATGATATGACCCGCGCACCACCGCCGCGCCGTGGTTCGCCATCATCTCCAGCGTCACCGGGATGGTCGAGGCCAGCCCGTAGATCACCTGACCGAGCGAATCCCCTACCAGCAGCAGATCGCAATGCGCGTCGAGCAGTTGCGCCTGACGCGCGGTATAGGCGGTCAGCATCACCAGCGGTTCAGCCGTGACCCCGTCCTGCTTGCGCGCGCGGATGGCGGGAACAGTGAGGCGGCGCATGGGCTGCGGCGTGGGGTTGGCGCGGCTGGTGCTGGTGTCGAGCTGGAAGGTGGTGGACATGGTACGCCTGCGTCTAGCGGGTGTCGGTGCCGGGGGAAAGAGCGCGCTTTCGACTTGTGTTGCGGCGATGTTACGTTAGCCTTGGGCCCCGACGACCGCGCGGGGGATCTGCTCGCGGTCAGTGGGAGACCTAATCCAGATGTTTCTTGACAGAGTGAAGCCGCTCGATGCGATCCTCGCAGCGGCGGAAAAGAAATCGCTCAAACGCTCGCTCGGCGCGGTCCAACTGATGCTGTTCGGGATCGGCTGCATTATCGGCACGGGGATTTTCGTGCTGACATCGGCCGGGGCGCAGAAAGCCGGGCCGGGGTTGATGCTGGCTTTCGCCATTGCCGGGCTGATCTGCATCGTCGCGGCGCTGTGCTATGCCGAGATTTCCTCGACCATCCCGGTGTCGGGGTCGGCCTATACCTACACCTACGCGACGATGGGCGAGTTTCTGGCCTGGACCGTCGGCTGGGCGCTGGTGCTCGAATATGCCATCGCGGCAAGCGCGGTGTCGGTCGGGTGGTCAGGCTATTTCGTCGGCACGATCCTGAACGAGACGTTCGGGATAGCCTTGCCTGCGGCGCTTTCGGGCGGGCCGCTGGCGCTGGGCGGGGTCGAAGGCGGGTTCATCAACCTTCCCGCTCTGGTGATTGCGCTGCTGGTGACCTGGCTGCTGATGATCGGCACCAGCGAAAGTGCCAAGGTCAATGCCGTGCTGGTGGTGATCAAGGTCACCGCGCTGACGGTGTTCATTGCGCTGACATTACCTGAAGTGGAAGCGGAAAACTTCAATCCGTTCCTGCCCGCAGGGGTGTTCGGCGGTTGGGGCACGGGCGTCGGCGCGGTCGGCGCGGCGGCGACGATCTTCTTTGCTTACGTGGGTTTCGATGCGGTTTCGACCGCAGCGGAGGAAACCAAGAACCCGCAGCGCAATGTGCCGATCGGGCTGGTCGGCTCGCTGTTGTTCTGCACCGTGTTCTACATCCTGGTGGCCGCCGGCGCGATCGGCACGATCGGCGGACAGCCGATCATGGGCCCGGGAGGCGTGCCGTTCCCGGCCGGGTCGGAAGTGCTGGCCCGCCAGTGCGCGCTGCCGGCCTATTCGGCGACGCTGGTCTGTTCGGACGAGGCGCTGGCCCACGTGCTGCGCCAGATCGGTTACTCGGGGATCGGCAATGCGCTGGGTTATGCTGCCTTTATCGCCTTGCCGTCGGTGATCCTGGTGCTGCTCTATGCCCAGACCCGGATCTTCTTCGTGATGAGCCGTGACGGATTGCTCCCCGATGTGCTCAGCCGGGTGCACCCCAAGTGGCAGACGCCGCATATTGTGACGATGATCACCGGCGTCATCGTGGCCGTGGCTGCGGCGTTCCTGCCGGTGGGCAAGCTTGCGGACATCGCCAATGCCGGGACGCTTTATGCCTTTGCTCTGGTTGCTTTGGCAGTGATGGTGCTGCGGCGGCAGCGGCCTGAAGTGAAGCGTCCGTTCCGTGTGGCGGGGCTGTGGATTATCGCGCCGGCAGCGATTGCGGGCTGCGTGTTCCTGTTCGTCAACCTGCCATCCGAAGCGATGATCGTCCTGCCGGTCTGGACCCTGATCGGGGTGCTGATTTACTTTGCCTATGGGCGCGGTCGCAGCCATCTCGGGCGCGGAGTGGTGGAAGTTGTGGACGATATTCTGGGGGATGAAACCATCATCCCTATCAAGGCGCCCGATGCCTGATTACAGATAGATCGAGCAAAAGCAGGGGGCGTCCGGGTTCGGGCGCCCCCTTTTTGCTAGATGCGGGCGGAGATTGCCAAAGGCTGTTTTGGAACATAATGTGAACATATGAGTCGTTCACCCATGTTCTCCAAGCCATCTCCTGTCCGCGTCCTATCCGAAACGCGCTGGCAACCAGGGTTGCCGGATCCACCGCTGCATTCCGAAATCTTCGCCTCCGGCGCTGAGGCGAGCGGGGCGGGGATGGCGCTGGCGCTGGCCCGCGACGCGCTGGCGGCGCTGCCGCAGAGCGAGGGAGAGGATCGCCGGCAGGTCTTGTGGGTGCAGGACCGGGGCGCGATCAGGCTGGGCGGGCGGCCTTGCGTGCAGGGCCTGCCGCGCGCGCTGCGCCACCGCCTTATCCACGTCGCCGCCGCTACGCCCGAGGACGCGCTGTTCGCGCTGGAAGAGGGCCTTAGATGCCGCGACCTTGCCTGCGTGATCGGGGAGATCACCGGCAATCCGCGCGCGCTTGGCTTCACCGCCTCGCGCCGGTTGAGCCTCACCGCCGAACGCCACGGGGTCGCATTGTGGCTGGTGCGGATTGATGCCGAACCCGACCTTTCCTCCGCCCGGATGCGCTGGCGGGCGCGCTCTGCCCCTTCCGCCCCGCCGCGCTGGAACCCCGCCGCACCCGGTACCGCCACCTGGCACGCCGAACTGTTCCGCTCGCGCGCCCATGCGCCGGGCGAATGGATGCTGAGCCATGACGATGACGCCACTCTCACCGCCCGCAAGCACCCCGCCGCAGCCGTCCGCGCAGCCGCGACGTATACTGGCGATCTGGTGCGCCCGACTGTCGGTCGATCGCTGGCGGCTCGCGCTCGCGCCTGAAGCGCGCACGGCCGCCGATGCCGCGCCCACCGCGCTGATCGCCGAGACCGCGCACGGCCCGCGCATCACCGCCGCCAACGCCGCCGGGGTTGTCGCCGGGGCGCGGGCGGGGATCATGCTCGCCGATGCGCGCGCGCTGTGCCCTGATCTCGCCGTGATCCCGGCCGATCCGGCGGGTGATCTCGCCATGCTCGACAAGCTGGCGCTGTGGGCGCAGCGATGGGGCCCGTGGAGCGCGCTCGATCCGCCCGACGGTGTGCTGGTCGACGTCACCGGCGCAGCGCACCTGTTCGGCGGGGAGGAGCGGTTGCTGGCCGATCTTGCCGCCACCTTCGCTCGGCGTGGGCTGGCCGTGCGCGCCGCAATCGCGCCCACGGCAGGGGCGGCCTGGGCGCTGGCGCATTACGGACCGCCGGGCGCGATCCTCGGCGCGGGCGATGATCCGCTGCGGCTGCTCGGCGATCTTCCGGTGGCGGCGCTCAGGCTTGATGACGATGTGCTGACCGTGCTGCGGCGGCTCGGGCTCAAACGGCTCGGCGATCTGACCGGGGTGAGCGGGCATGGCGAGGACCCGGCGCAAGCGGCGGCGGCGCGCGATTCGCTCCAGCGGCGCTTCCGCAACCGCCGATCACCCGCCGCCAACCCGTTGATCCGGCTCGACCAGTTGCTCGGCCGCGTGCCCGAACCGCTGCTGCCGGTGGTGGCCCGCCCGCAGCCGATGGTCCAGCGCCGGCTGATGGAGCCGCTGCGCCACCGCGATCTGCTCGACCGGGTGCTGGCCGACTTGGCGCAGGATCTGCGCCGCGCGCTGGAAGCCTGTGGGGAGGGCGCGCGGCGGATCGAACTGGGGCTGTGGCGGGTTGATGGCGAAGTGATTATCCGGCAGCTTGAACTGGCGGCGGCGACACGCGATCCTGTGCATATCACCCGGCTGTTTGCCTCGAAACTGGAGGGAATCGACGCCGGTTTCGGGATCGAGACCCTGCGTCTCACCGCCAGCTGGAGTGAGCCGCTGGCGCTGTCGCAGGGCGAGATCGCAGCGGCGGACGAACGCCACGGCACCTCGCTGGCGGCCTGCATTGACCGGCTGACCGTGCGGCTCGGCCCCAAGGCGGTGTCGCGCCCGGTCCTGTGCGCCAGTCACCTGCCCGAGCGTGCGCAGGGCTGGCAGGCCCCGCTCGATCCGCTGCCGCCGCGCCAGGGCCTGCTTGAATTCCACGCCCGGCCGCTCAAGTTGCTCGACCGGGCCGAGCCGATTGCGGTGCTCTATGCCTCGCCCGATGGCTATCCGCAGCGCTTCCGCTGGCGTGGGGCGGTGCGCGAGGTGGTCCGGGTGGAAGGGCCGGAGCGGATTGCCCCCGAATGGTGGCGCGAACGCTCGACCGCACGGCTGCGCGACTATTACCGGATCGAAGACGCGGGCGGGCGGCGCTACTGGATTTATCGTTCGGGTCTGGCCGGGGATGGGCGCGGCGGCGTGCCCGGATGGTTCCTGCACGGTCTCTATGCCTAACTCGCCTTTATCGCACCGCTTAGGCTTTCTTTACCTCCCTGTGCGATGACGCGCGGATGAACCTGACATCGATTCCGCGCGCATCGGAACGCCATCCGATGGGGCTCCTGGTCAAAAGCCGGGTCCGGTCGCGCGTGGTCTATGTCGATCTGATCGACATTTCCGAAGGTGGCTGCAAGGTGCGCGCCAAGGCAGGATTTGCCGATGTGGGCGACCGGGTGGTGATGAAGGTCGGCGGCATCAATGCCCCGCTGGGTACCGTGGCCTGGATCGACGGCGAACATGCCGGGATCGCCTTTGAAGGCACGATGCACCCGGCGGTGATCGACTATCTGTGCGAAAACGGCGCATCCATGCCTAACCGCCTGCGCGAAAGCCGCCGCCTCTGATTGGCCATCTGACCGCAGGCGACGGTCCATCAGATCGGCTCAGCCTGTTTTGCAAGCTTTGCATTTGGTTTTGGGATCATTAGAACATATAAGGAACACGAAAGGTGTTCCCCGGTTCATGGTCCAGCAGACACACCCTAAAGCCTCCTTGCGCGCGCGGCTCGAAATCCTTGCCGATGCGGCGAAGTATGATGCCTCCTGCGCGTCATCGGGCACGGCGAAGAAGAATTCGATCGGCGGGAAAGGTATCGGTTCGACCGAGGGGATGGGGATCTGCCATGCCTATGCGCCGGACGGGCGCTGCATCTCACTGCTCAAGATCCTGCTGACCAATCACTGCATTTTCGATTGTCACTATTGTATCAACCGCAAGAGTTCGAACGTGGTGCGGGCGCGGTTCACGCCGCAGGAGGTGGTCGACCTCACGCTCAATTTCTACCGCCGCAACTATATCGAGGGGCTGTTCCTGTCCTCCGGCATCGTGCGCAGCGCCAACCACACGATGGAGCAGATAGTTGAGGTCGCGCGGATCCTGCGCGAAGAGCACGATTTTCGCGGCTATATCCATTTGAAGACCATCCCCGAAGCCGATGCCGAGGTGATCCACGAAGCCGGGCTCT
>DAIQNP010000013.1:0-19288 GCA_036788335.1 Erythrobacter sp. | reverse complement strand
CTGCAACTGGATATAGCGCGCCCCGCCGGTCGACACCGGAATGCCGCGCACCGCAATATTGGCATTGCCTTCGCCGCCCGAGGCTTCGGAACGGATGCCGGGGATCTGGCGGATCAGGTCGGCCGAAGACGGGGCGGCAAGGTTGGCGATGGTGTCCGCGCCGATGGTGCTGACCGAAACCGAGCTTTCGAGCCGGTTCTGCCCGCGGGCCACGGCAGTGACGATGATTTCATTGCCTTCGGCGACGGCCTCATCCGCAGACAAGTTGTCCGGCTGCTGGGCCAAGGCGGGGGCGGTGAGCGCGCAAAGGGCTGCACCCGCGCTGAGCGCGTAACGCATTTTCATAAGGTATCTCCTCTCGATGTCGCGCTTCTGTGGCTGCGATGGACCTATGCCTAACTGGGATGCAAACGATTGCAAGGGCCAATCTGCAAACGATTGCAATTGATCTGCAATGCTGTAGCTTTCACGTCACAGCGCGGCATGGTCGATCGCGCGGACGAGAGGATGGTGCAAGGGCAAATGACGGGAAAACCTCGCCTTTCGCTGCTGCGAATCGTGGAAATGAACATCGGTTTCTTCGGTTTGCAGTTCAGTTTCGGCCTGCAACAGGCCAATATGGGGCCGATCTACGGCTTCCTTGGCGCGGACGAGGCGACCATGCCGCTGCTGTGGCTGGCCGGACCCATGACCGGGTTGATCATCCAGCCGATCGTGGGCGCGATGAGCGACCGGACCAACACCCGGCTGGGCCGCCGCACGCCCTATTTCCTGATCGGCGCGGTGATCTGCACACTCTCGCTGTTCGCCATGCCCTATTCGAGCACGTTATGGATGGCGGCCAGCCTGCTGTGGATACTCGATGCGGGCAACAACATCACGATGGAGCCTTACCGTGCCTACGTTGCTGATCGGCTTGCGCCGGAACAGCGATCGGTCGGGTTCCTGACCCAGAGCGCGTTTACCGGCCTTGCGCAGACCCTGTCCTATCTCGCGCCCAGCCTGCTGACCGCCTTCGTGGCCCGCGATGTGCTGGACGCCAACGGCATTCCGGTGATCGTGCGCATCGCCTTTATCATCGGTGCGATCCTGTCGATCTCGACCATTGCCTGGTCGGTGTGGCGGGTGCCCGAACTTCCGCTGACCGCTGCGGAGCAGGCCGACCTTGCCGACAAGCCGCTGACGGCGCGCGCGACCTTTACCGAGATCGGCGACGCGATCCGCACCATGCCGCGCCCGATGAAGCAATTGGCCGCCGCGATGCTGTGCCAGTGGTATGCGATGTTCGCTTACTGGCAATACATCACCTTTGCGGTGGGGCGCAGCATCTACGGCACAAGTGATCCCGCCAGCGCCGCTTTCCGGGAAGCGACGCTTACCACCCAGCAGGCAGGGGCGCTCTACAACTTCATCGCTTTCGCCGGAGCGCTGGCGTTGATGCCGGTGGTGGCGCGGTTCGGGGCGCGGCATGTTCATGCCGCCTGCCTCGCTGCCTCGGGTATGGCGATGCTGCTGATCCCGGGCGCGTCGACGCCGGCGGGGCTGTTCGTGCTGATGCTGGGCATCGGGATCGGCTGGGCCGGGATGATGGGCAACACCTATGTGATGCTGGCCGACTGCATCCCGCCCGAGCGGAACGGCATCTATATGGGCATCTTCAACCTGTTCATTGTGGTGCCCATGCTGATCCAGACGCTGACCATGCCGCTGATCTACGCGCCGCTGCTGGACAGCGATCCACGCAATGTGCTGCTGATGGGCGGCGGCTTGATGCTGGCGGGCGCGATGGCTACGCTGTTTGTCGACGCGGGCCACCGGGTACCGCGCAAGCAGGGATGGGTGACAGGCCAGACATGAGCGATGACAAGCCGGCCCGCACCGGCGTGCGCACCATCACCGATCTGGCGCGGATCGCCGGCGTGTCGCCGGGCACGGTCAGCCGCGCGCTGGCGGGCAAGAGCCTCGTCAACGTTCAGACGCGCGAGAAGATCGAGGCAATCGCCCGCGAACACGGTTTTCGCCCCAACCAGATGGCGAGCGGGCTGCGCCGCCAGAAGACCGGGGTCATCGGGGTCGCGATCCCGCTCGGCCATGATGTCCGCCAGCAGATTTCCGACAGTTTTTTCATGACCCTGCTGGGCTACATCGCCGACGAGCTGACGCTCAAGGGGTACGATCTGATGCTGCGCCGCGTGGTGCCTGACCGCGACATCGATTGGCTCGACCGCTTTGTCGGCTCGGGGATGATCGACGGGGTGGTGGTGATCGGCCAATCGGACCAGTTCGACCGGATCGAGGAGGTGGCCGATGGCTATCTGCCGATGGTGGTGTGGGGCAACCATACCGAAGGCCAGCGCCACTGCGTGGTGGGCACCGACAACCGGCTGGGTGGAAGGCTCGCGGCCGAGCGGCTGATCGCTGCAGGGGCGACCAGCCTCGCGTTTCTTGGCGATACCCGGCCGATGGAGTTTGCCGCCCGCTATGCCGGGGCGAAGGACGTGGCAGCCCGGATGGGCGTGCCGATCCGCGCGCTGGCCACGCACTTGTCCCCCGATCAGGTGGCGGACGAGGTCGGCGCGCATCTGGCCGCGATCGCAGGCGAGGTCGACGGCATTTTCGTTGCGACCGATACGGTGGCGGCGACTTGTCTTGCGGCCATGCGCGCACGCGGAATTGCGGTGCCCGAGACGATGCGGCTGGTCGGCTATGACGACCTGCCGATTGCCAGCCAGACGGTGCCGGCATTGACCACGGTGCGTCAGGACATCGCTGCCGGGGCGCGGGGGCTGGTCGATCTGTTGCTGCGGCGGCTCGGAGGCGAGGAGACCGAAAGCCTCGTGTTGCCGCCGCAGCTGGTGGTCCGCCAGACGGCCTGATCCGGATTGTGATTCAGGCCGCGTTGGTTTCAGCGAGGATCCATGCCGGAAGCTCTTCCTGATTCAGTTCCTCGACTGTGATCCCAGTCGCCCGGACCGCTTCGTAACGATCGCGCGGGGCATATTCGGCCGGAGACTGGACCAGCACCTTGCCATTGGTCTGGGCGAGGATCTGCAAGCCCTTGGCCCCATCGGTGCCGGTGCCGTTGAACACCCCGCCCAGCGTCGGCAGGCCGCCACGCGCGAGCGATCCGAACAACAAGTCAGCCGAGGGACGACAGCCATTGACCGGATCGCGCTCAATCAGGCGCAGGCGCGGCGGTTCGCCCGGTTCGACGATGACATGGCGGGTCGGATTGAACGCCAGCCACACCTTGCCCGGTTCGAGCGCGCCGCCGTCGACAGCGTCTTCGATCTGGTATTCAAGCGCGTTGCGCATCGAACGGACCGCAGCGTTGACGCTGTCGGGCTCGGCATCGAACACGATGATGGTCGGCGGGCAGGCCGAATCATAGGCGGCCATGACCTGGCGCGCGGTTTCCATCCCGGCCGATCCGCAGGTTAGCGCGACAATCCGGCCGTCGCTGGCATATTGGCCCTCCGCACTGTCGCCGCCCGGTTTCAGTTCGCCGCTGGCGGCGCGCAGCACGATGTCGCCGAGCTTGCTCACGGTGGCATTGAATTCGTCGCGCGAGGTGTGGAGCGGCTTGGGAAAGCAATGCACCGCCCCCAGGTCGAGCGCTCGGCGCGCGGTGCCGGTGCCGTTCTGGGTGATGGTCGACAGCATGATCACCGGCATCGGATCGGTCGTCATGATCTCTTCCAGCAGCTCGATCCCGCTCTTGCCCGGCATCTCGACATCGAGCGTGAGCACATCGGGATTGAGCTTGGCAATCTGATCGCGTGCCTCATCGGCGTTCTTGGCGGTGCCGCACACGGTCACGCCTTTGGCATTGTCGAGGATGTCGCAGAACAACGCCCGCATCGCGGCGGAATCGTCGACCACGAGAACGCGTACATTGGCCATTGGTCACTTTGCCTTTCCCTTGAAGCCGTCACGAGAGCCCTCGCTGGACGCGGGTCTGCACATGCGCCTCGCTCTGATGATGTCGTCATTAGGAGGGCGCCCCCCAAGAAAGCCTGCGTCCAGAGATAGGGGGTTGCGCATAGCTGCCCTCCGGGAATTTCTTGAGCCTGTCGCGAATAAGGCAGTGTCACAAACAACCGAGGACCTGAAGATGCTGCACTGGTTTGAGAAGAACGCCCCGATCAGGCAGAAGTTCGACGCTCTCTTCGCCGTGCTCGCAGTCACGGCAGCGATCAATGTCGTGGCGGCCCTCCTGATGGCGAGTTCGGTTCTCGGCACGACGGCGTTGCTGGTGACCACAATCGTCACCACGGCCATGACGGGCATCATCATGCTGGTGGCCAAGGACCGGGTCTGCCGTCCCTATGTCAACACGGTGGTGCGCATGGAAGGGTTGGCCGGCGGGGATCTGACCTCGCCCTTTCCCTATTCGGATCACAAGGACTGCGTCGGACGCATGAACGCTACAATGCAGACGTTTCGAGCCAATGCCGAACATCTTGCCATCGAGCGCACAGCGCAGGCTCAACTGGTCGAGAGGCTCTCCGACGCGCTCGAACAACTCGCTCACGGCAATCTCACGTATCGCGTCGAGTCCATGCCCGAAGGCGAGGCGACCCGGTTGCGCGATGTCTACAACAAGGCCGCCCAACAGCTGGACAACATGATGAGCGTGGTTTTCGCCACCGCTTATGGCGTGCAGACCAGTTCCGAGGAGATCCGGGCCGCATCGGAAGACCTCGCGCTGCGCAACGAACAGCAGGCCGCGACGCTGGAAGAAACCGCAGCGTCGATCAACGCCGCGACGGCCCTGACCCGGACCACTGCGGAAGGCGCGATCGGGGCCAAGCAGGCCATCGAACAAACCCATGCCCGCGCGACGGAAGGCGGGGCGGTGGTGCGCAAGGCGGTCGAGGCGATGGGCGCGATCGAACAATCGGCGCGCGAGATCACCCAGATCATCGACGTGATCGACGGCATCGCCTTCCAGACCAACCTGCTCGCGCTCAATGCCGGGGTCGAAGCCGCCCGCGCAGGCGAGGCGGGCAAGGGCTTCGCCGTGGTCGCCAACGAAGTGCGTGCGCTGGCCCAGCGCAGCGCCGATGCCGCCAATGACATCAAGCAGTTGATCCACAATTCGACCCGCCATGTGGGCGAAGGTGTCAGCCTGGTCGGCGAGACCGGCACGCTCCTGTCGGAGATCGCGGGGCAGATCGGCACGGTCACCGGGCAGGTCAACACCATCGCCGAATCGGTCTCGTCACAGGCCAACAATATCGAGATCATCAACGGCTCGGTCAGCAGCATCGACCGCATGACCCAGCAGAACGCCGCGATGGTCGAACAATCGACCGCCGCCACCCGCAGCCTGTCGTCCGAAGCGGTGCGGCTCAGCCAGCTGGTTGCGCAGTTCAAGGTGTCGCAGCAGGCGTCACCCTCCCACCACACTGCCGCCCCTGCACCTGTCCGGGCACCGGCGCGCGCATCGGCACAGGCGCCGTCCAGGGCGCCAGCGCCCGTCCGCCAGACCCGGTCAGCCGCGCCCGCTCCTGCACCGCGCAGGGAGGCGCCGCCCCCGGTCAGCGGCAATCTCGCCATGAAGCCGCAGCCTTCGAGCGCGCCCGACGCGGACGACTGGAGCGAATTCTGACCGCAGCCGACCGGACGGTCCAAGCCAGCCAACCAACCAAGCGAACCTGCAAGGGCATAGCCGACATGATCACCCTTCCTTCCCTGTGCGACCGTGCCGCCACCAGCGCGCTCTATCCCGAGATGCACGAAGCGATGGGCGCCGTGCCGCTCGTCGTCGATGCCAGCCGGGTCGAACGGATCGGGCAGGCGATGCTGCAATTGCTGGCCTCGGCCGCGCGCAGCGAGGGGGGCATCAACGTGACCGAGCCGAGCGAGGCTTTCCTTTCCGCACTGCGCCTGACCGGGCTCGAGCAGGTGGTGATTGACGGAGCCACGGCATGACCGAAGATGACATCATGCAGATCTTCCTCGTCGAATGCGAGGAAGGTCTGGAAGCGGCCGAGAACGGGCTGGCCGCCTGCCGCGAGGGCAGCCACGATGCGGAAACCATCAACGCGATCTTCCGCGCGGTGCACTCGATCAAGGGCGGGGCGGGTGCCTTTGGCCATGTGGCGATGCAGGCCTATACCCACATTTATGAAAACCTGCTGGGCGAAGTGCGCGAGGACAAGGTCGCGCTGACTCCCGATCTGGTCGACCTGCTGTTGCTCGCGCTCGACTGCCTGCGCGACCATGTCGAAGCCGTGCGCAACGCGACCGAGCCGCCCGATGATGCCGAACTCCAGGCACGGCTGACTGCGGCGCAGGCCGGCAATACGCCGATCGAAGCCCCCGCTGCGCCCCCCGCGCCCGCACAGGCTCCGCCGCCGGTCATGAGCGATCTCGATGCCCTGCTCGACGAATTAACCGGCCCTGCGCCTGTCCCGGTCGCCGCAGCCGAGGTTCCCGCCCCAGGCGATGCCGCAGCGGGCGAGTGGCTGGTGCATATCCGCCCCCACGCCGGGGCGATGGCCAATGGCAGCGAGCCGCTGCTGTGGCTGCGCGAGCTGGCGACGCTGGGCGGGACCTGCACCGGCTGCGACATGCGCGCCCTCCCGCCACTGGATCAGCTGACGGTCGATGAAGGTTACCTCGGCTGGACCTTCGCCATGCCGCCCTCGGTCAGCCGTGACGAGGTGGCCGAGATTTTCGATTTCGTCGGCGACGACGTTTCGATCGCCTATGGTCCTGACGCCATGCCGCCATCCCGCGCGCGGGCCAGTGCCAGGGCGGCGTCCGGTCCCGTCGCCGTTCCCGAACAGGACAAGGCCGAAGCCAAGCCGAACGAGGCCAATGGCGCTACGCATGCCGGCGCGGCGTCGCAGTCTGTGCGGATTGACCTCAAGAAACTCGACAAGCTGATCGACGGCGTGGGCGAGTTGGTGATTGCCCAGGCGATGCTGACCCAGCGCCTGAGCAACGAAGGCCTCGCCCATATCGAAGAGCTGACGATGCTCGACACGCTGGTGCGCGACATTCAGGATCACGCGATGGCGTTCCGCGCGCAGCCGATCAGCTCGGTCTTCGGGCGGGTGCCGCGTCTGTTGCGCGAACTCGCCGGATCGACCGGCAAGCATGTGCGGCTGGAAGTCAGCGGCGAAACCACCGAACTCGACAAGACCGTGATCGAACGGCTGAGCGAGCCGATGACGCACCTGATCCGCAACGCGGTCGATCACGGGATCGAGCCGCCGGAGGAACGCCGCGCCGCAGGCAAGGACCCAGAAGGCACGCTGACGCTTTCGGCCGAACAGAAGGCCGGGCGGATCGTCATCCGTATCAGCGACGACGGGCGCGGGATCGACCGCGAACGGGTGCTGGCCAAGGCGATCAAGAACGGCCTCGTCAGCCCCGATGCTGAGTTGAGCGACGATGAAATCCACCAGCTGGTCTTTGCCGCCGGATTCTCGACGGCCGCGCAGGTCTCGAACATCTCGGGACGCGGTGTCGGGATGGATGTGGTGCGGCAGAACGTGAAGGACCTGGGCGGGCGAATCACGATCGAATCCACGCCCGGCCACGGCGCGACCTTCACGCTGGCCTTGCCGCTGACGCTGGCGATTTCCGACGGGATGATCGTGCAGCTGGGCGACCAGTCGCTGGTGATCCCGCTCACGCACGTGATCGAAAGCCTGCGTCCCGGGCCGCAGGATGTGAAGGGCCTGGGCACCGGGAGGCAGATGCTCAACGCGCGCGGCCAGTTCGTGCCGATCGTGCCGCTCGGCCTGATGACCGGCGCGCAAGGGGCCAACACCGATCCGTGCTCGGGCGTGCTGGTGCTGGTGGAGACCGAAGGCCACGGGCGTGCAGCCCTGCTGGTCGATGCCATCACCGATCAGCGCCAGTTCGTGATCAAGGCGCTCGATGCGCATTTCCGACAGGTCGACAGTGTCGCCGGGGCCACCATCCTCGGCAACGGCAAGGTCGCGCTGATCGTCGATGTCGATTATGTCGCGCGCAACGCCTCGATCGCATTCGATCCGCTGAAAGCCGCTGCATAGTGCCCGGTGTGGCCGATCCCGATCTGCGCGAGGACCGCGCGGCGCTGGTGCCCGGGGTCAGCCCGATGGTCTATGGCGTCAAGGACTTCGACCGCATCGCTGCGATCATGCGGCGCGAATCCGGCGTGGTGCTGGGCGAACGCAAGCAGATGCTGGCCTATTCACGGATCGCCCCGCTGGTCCGCGCCGCCAATGCCGCGACCTTCGCGGTCTATCTCGACCGGCTGGAGCAGGACCCGGCGGAGCGCAGCAAGGCGATCTCGGCGCTCACCACCAATCACACCTATTTCAACCGCGAACCGCACCATTTCGAGCATTTCGTGCACAAGGTCCGCGCCGATCTGCTGAGCCGTGCCGCGCAGGGCGAGCCGGTGCGGATCTGGTCGGCAGGCTGTTCGAGCGGCGAAGAGGTGTGGACCCTGGCCATGTTTCTGCTGGGCGAAGAGCCAGCCGAGGGCCGCAAAATTGCCGGCCGCGACATCGTCATGCTCGCCAGCGACATCGCCACCCACGCACTGAGCACTGCGCAAGGCGCGGTCTATCCGACCGAGGCGCTGGCTGCCATGCCCGAGCCGCTCCGCCGCGTCTGGTGCAAGCCCGGGGCCGAGCCGGACACCCTGTCACTGGCGGCCGAGCCCCGCGCGCTGGTCCGGTTCCGCCCGCTCAACCTGTTCGGCAGCTGGCCCTTTCGCCGCCTGTTCGATGTGATCTTCTGCCGCAACGTCATGATCTATTTCGACAACGAGGCGAAAGAACAGCTCGTGCTCGGCTTTGCGCGGCAGCTGCATGTCGGCGGGCACCTGTATATCGGCCATTCCGAACGGATTGCGGGCGAAGCGAATGCGCTGCTCGATCAGGTCGGTCCCACCATCTACCGGCGGAGGAACGTATGACCATCAAGGTTCTGGTCGTCGACGATTCCGCGATGATGCGGGCGCTGCTCACCCACCGGCTCGAACGCGAGCCCGATATCGAGGTGGTCGGCACCTCCAGCGATGCGCAGGAAGCGCGTCAGCACATCAAGGCGCTCGATCCCGATGTCATCACGCTCGACATAGAAATGCCGGGGATGGACGGTCTGTCCTTTCTCGAAAAGATCATGCAGTTGCGGCCGACCCCGGTCATCCTCGTCTCCGGCGCAACCGAACGGGGGGCTGCGGCGACGGTGCGCGGCCTGCAACTGGGCGCGGTGGGCTGCTATCCCAAGTCGCAGCTGAACCGGGTGTCGGGGCAGGGCGAATGCACTGCCCTTGCCGAGATGGTGCGCGATGCCGCCAACGCGCGGATGCACGGCGCTGCACCGGCGCGGAGCGCTTACAGTCACGCCCGTTCGCACAGCCACGCCCGCCCTGCACCTGGTGCGGCGACCACACTGGCCAGGCCGGTCCCAAGCGAGCCTGCCCTGATCGTGGTCGGTGCCTCGACCGGCGGAGTGGAAGCGCTGCACGTGCTGCTCGGCAGCTTTCCCGCAGACTGCCCCCCGACGCTGGTGGTGCAGCATATCAATGCCTGCTTTGCCGGGGCGATTGCCTCGTCGCTCAACAGCGCGGTCGCGCCCTCGGTCATGCTGGCCGAAAGCGATCTGGTGCTCAAACGCGGGCAGGTATTGCTGGCACCGGGCGGCGACCGGCACCTGATGGTCGCCCGCGCCGGCCCTGATAAAATGCGCTGCGTGCTGCGGACGGGCGATCCGGTATCCGGGCACCGCCCCAGCGTCGATTGCCTGTTCCGCTCCACCGCGGAAACCATGAGCGCCGGTGGCGACCGGGTGCTCGGCATCCTGCTGACCGGCATGGGGCAGGACGGTGCGCAAGGCCTGATGGCGCTGGCCAGCATCGGCGCGCGCACCATTGCGCAGGACGAGGCCAGCTGCGTGGTGTTCGGCATGCCGCGCGCCGCGATCGAACTCGGTGCGGCGGGCAGCGTCCTGCCATTGGCGCGGATTGCGCCGGCTATCTTTGCCCGTTGAAGGAACCCGCGATGAATGCGCTTCCCCCTCGCTTTCAGGCCCCCGCTTCCCAGGCTTCCGCCCTGCCGGAAAGCTCCGGTGTCGTCCGCTTGACCGTCTTGCAGGGCCAGGCCGTGGCGAGCGCCGATCCGGCGCTGGAGATGAGCACCATTCTGGGCAGCTGCGTCGCCCTGTGCCTGTACGATCCGGTCGCGCGGATCGGCGGGATGAACCACTTCCTGCTGGCCGAACCACCCGCGCATGTCCGCGACCGCCAGTTCGACAGCGATTTCGGCCTCTATCTGATGGAGCTGCTGATCAACGAGATGCTCAAGTCCGGGGCGATCAAGTCGCGGATGCGCGGGCGCTTGTACGGCGGGGCCAATCTCAACCCGGATCTCGCCCCGATCGGTTCGGCCAATGCGGCTTTCGCCCGCCAGTTCCTTGAACGCGAGGGAATACCGAAGATGTTCGAGGACCTCGAAGGAACCGTCGCCCGGCGAATCCAGTTCCGCCCTGCCACGGGTCTGGTCCGCGCCCGCCATGTCGCGCCCGAAACCGCGCCTACGCACAAACCACTGGGCCGTCCGCAATCCGCCCTTGGGGCTGTCGAGCTATTCTGAACCAAAGGAGCCAGAGATGAGTGTCACCACCACGCGGACGATCCGTGTCCTCACAGTCGATGACAGCGCCAGTATGCGCGCGCTGTTGCTGGGCGCACTCACCTCGCGTGGGTTTGCTGTCGAACAATGCGAAGACGGGCAGGAAGCGCTCGAATGGCTTTCGACCAACGAGGTCGACGTCATCATCACCGATATCAACATGCCGCGGCTCGACGGGTTCGGCCTGATCGAGAAGCTGCGCTCCACCGCGCTCCATGCCGAACGCCCGATCCTGGTGCTGACCACCGAAAGCTCGGACGAGAAGAAGGCCCGCGCCCGGAATGCCGGGGCGACCGGCTGGATCGTCAAGCCGTTCGACGCCGAAAAGCTGACCACGGCGCTGCGCCGGGTCACCCATTGATCCTTCATGAACCTCACCAATCGGGACCACGTGCGATGCGCCTAGAACTGATCACCTTCGGAATCTCCGGACAATTGTTCGGCCTCGACATCATGGCCATCCGCGAGATCCGCGCCTGGTCGCCGGTCACCCGGCTGCCGCGCGTGCCCGACTATGTCGCGGGCGTGGTCAACCTGCGCGGCGCGGTGTTGCCCGTTATCGACCTGTCGATGCGGCTGGGCTGGCCGCCGACCGAAACCACCTCGCGCAATCCGATCATCGTCACCATGATCGACGGCCAGTCGCGCGGGCTGATCGTGCATGACGTGAACGACATCGTCTCGATCGATCCGGGCACGCTGCAACATCCCGACACCATCGCGCAGGACCAGATCACCATGTTCCTGCAAGGCGTTGCCCCGATCGGCGACGACATGGTGATGGTGCTCGACCTGACGCGCCTGATGGCCGGGGAAGAACGGGAGCTGGCAGCGTGAGTCAGACCTCCTCGCCGCCCTTGCCTCCGTCGCCGGCGTTGCAGCACGCGATTGCCCGCTCGCTCGCGGTCATGGCTGACGAGTCCGAGCAATTCGGGGTCGCGCTGTGCAGCGATCCGGTCGTGGCCGCCCAGCATCTCGAACATCTGCAACAGGTCGATCGCTTTGCGCAGGCACTGCGCGAACTGAGCATCGTGCTCAGGGCGAACCAGCCCGATGCGGTGGTGGCCGACATTCGCCTCGGCGATCTGCGGCACGAACTGGAAAGTGCCTGTGGCGTCGCGTGACCTTGCCTTCAAGGTTGGTCATGGCGTCATTGCCGTGCTGGCGCTGTTGACAGCGCTGTTCTGGCCGCGCGCGGGACAGCCGGCCTTGCTGCTGTCGCTGACCGGCGACAAAGCCCAGCCCGCGCTCGCCCCTGCGCTCACCTGGGTGGCCGCAGAAAATGCCCGGATCGAATCGATCGACCCACTGACATTGCGCATCATCGTGCGCGCGCCTTCGAGCGCGAGCCTGCTGCGCGCGCTGAAGGACGGAATTTTGCCGATCGCGGCAAATGCCGACGGCTGCGGCGCGATCGCCGGACAAGGGAGTGGGACATGGAAGAACTGATCGGGCTGCGCGTCTTCGGGATGCGGGCGGTTGCCGCGATCTCGGCGTTGATGGCGCTGGTGATTGCCGGCTGGGCCACCTTGCTGGGCGAACCTGTCTATGTCGTGGGCGCGGTGCTGCTGGCGCTGTTCCCCATCACCTGTGCCTTGCGGCGGCAGGTCGACGGTGTTTCGATGGTCATGGTCGGGGCCGGCTTTCCGCTGTTCGCCGCGCTGCTGGTCGCCCTGGCGAACGGGACCGGCTGGATGATCGACATGCACATGCTGTTCTTTGCGCTGCTGGCGGTGATGGCCTTTCTGGCCGACTGGCGGACTATCCTGGCCGCAACAATCACCACCGCCGTACATCACCTGACGCTCAACTGGCTTGCGCCCTCGTTGATCTTCGATGGCGGTTCGGACCTGTGGCGGGTGCTGTTCGACGCCACCGTGCTGTCGGTCGAATCGGTCACCCTGATGGCCCTGTGCGTCCAGCTGGTGCAGCTGATCGAAGGGTTGCAGCGTTCACGCGAGGAGCAGGCCGCCAAGGACGCGCTGCTGGTCAGCGAGCGCGAGCGGGTATCGGCCGAACAGCGCGATGTCCTGAGCGCGCTCAGCGGACGGCTCGAAGCGCTGGCCAAGGGCGACCTTGCCACCCGGCTGGGCGCGGCCTTCCCGGCGGGTTACGATCCCGCCCGGCAGATGCTCAACACCGCCATCGTCTCGCTCGAACAGCTGGTCGACAGCGTGGCCGACAATGCCGACCGGGTCGCCAACGGATCGCGCGAACTGCGCGAGGCATCGAGCAGTCTCGCCAGCAAGACCGAGGAACAGAGCGCCGCCATCGAAACCGTCGCCAACACCACCGCCACGCTGCTGCGCGATGCCGAGACGCAGGCTGCCATGTGGAGCGACACGCGCACCACCGCGCTCGATGCCAAGGACGACGCCGATCGCGGCGCCGCAGCTATCACCAGCACCGCCGAAGCGATGTCGCGGATCGAAGCGTCCTCGACCGAAATTGCCAAGATGGTCGCCTTCATCGATACCATCGCCTTCCAGACCAACCTGCTGGCGCTCAATGCCGGGGTCGAAGCGGCGCGGGCGGGCGAGGCGGGCAAGGGCTTCGCCGTGGTTGCCAACGAAGTGCGCGAACTGGCGCAGCGTTCGGCCGATTCCGCCACCGCCATCAAGGCGCAGATCGCCACCTCCAATCAGGAAGTCGCCACCGGGGTCAGCCGGGTGCAGGAACTGGTCACGCTGCTCGCATCGCTGGTCGCGCGCTTCACCGATATTGCGGGTCAGGTCGACAAGGTCACGCTGAGTTCGGACGCAACGCTGGCCAATGTGCGCCAGATCGACGGGGCGATGGGCCAGCTCGAACTGGCGATGCAGCAGAACGCGGCGATGGCCGAACAGACCAGCGCGGCATCCACCGAACTGCTCCAAAGCGCCGATGCGTTGCGGCACGAGGTATCCCGTTTTGCTTGCGGTGACACGGAACAGGCAGGGTCTGCGTTCCGGAATGCCGCTTGAAATTGAAATTTATGAACTTGGGTGGGTAAGATTCAGGCCAGGAGACGCCTCAGATGACCAATCATGAACTTAGCGAACGACTAGAATATTACGGTCTCGATCAGGTCAGCCCGTCCACCCTCAGCGGTGTCGGCCGCGCGCTCAAGCGGCGGCTCGATCATGCGCTGGCACGGTTTTACAAAATGATTTCCCGGCGGCCCGAGCTATCGGCGTTCTTCAGCAGTCCGCAGCACATGGACAAGGCCAGGGCGCTCCAGGCCGAACACTGGCGCGCGGTCTTCCGCGACGGGGTGGACGAACGCTTCTATCAGCGCGCGCTCAAGATCGGCAATGTCCATGCGCGCATCGGGCTGGAGCCCAAGTGGTATGTCGGCGCCTACAGCATGGTGCTCGAGGAATTGATCGGCAGCATCGTCACGCCGGGCTGGACCGCGATCCTGCCGTGGCGCCGCGCCAGGGCAAAGCAGTTGACCGCGCTGGTCAAGATTTCGCTGCTTGATATCGATATCGCCCTGTCGGCTTATTTTCAGGCCGAGGAAGCGGCCCGCAGCGCTGTCAGCGACCAATTGGGTAAGGCGCTCGAAAGGGTATCAACCGGCGATCTCACGGTCCGGCTCGACGGTTTCCCGCCAGAGTTCCAGAAGGTTGAAGGTGACTTCAACACTGCGATCGGATCGTTGCGCGAAGCGCTTTCCTCAATCATTCTCGGCATGAACTCGATGACCGGCGGATCGAACGAGATCCGTTCCGCTGCCGATGACCTTGCCAGCCGCACCGAGGAACAGGCCGCCAATCTGGAAGAAACCGCAGGGGCCATCGCCTCGATTTCCTCCAGCATGAGGGAGAGCGCCGCCAACAGCGCCAACGCCAGCCTGACCATCGCCGAAGCCACCGGCCGTGCCAGGGACGGCTCCGCCATCGTCTCCGAGGCGGTCTCCACCATGCAGCAGATCGCCACGTCCTCGCAGCAGATCAACTCGATCATCGCGGTGATCGAATCGATTTCGTTCCAGACCAACCTGCTCGCCCTCAACGCCGGGGTCGAGGCTGCGCGTGCGGGCGAAAGCGGCAGGGGCTTTGCGGTGGTCGCCAACGAGGTCCGCGCGCTCGCCCAGCGCTGCGCCGAGGCGGCGGATGAAGTGAAGGCATTGATCACCGTCAGCACCACCGAAGTGGGCAAGGGCGTCGATCTGGTCAACCGCAGCGGGGAGGCTTTTGCCGCCATCAACCACGACATTGATTCCTTGTCAGGCGCCATTCAGGCGATCGCCAGCGCAGCCAATGAACAGGCCGAAAACCTCTCGCAAATCAGCGTCGTCGTCGGCGAATTGGATCGGTCGACGCAGCAGAATGCGGCCATGTCGGAACAATGCACCGCCGCTGCGACCTCCTTGGCGCAGGAGGCAACGTCGCTCAACCAGTCGCTCGGCGGGTTCGAGGTCGGTCACGCCCGATCCGGTATCGCCGGACCACCGATGCTCCGCCGCGCGGCCTAGCGCGCCGCGCCGGCCCCGGCCTGCGCAAGGTAATCGACCAGCGCCTTGCGTTCGGCCGGATCGCGGATGCCGAAAAAGCCCATCTCGTTGTCGGGCACCACCTTGTGCGGGTTGGCGATGAAGGCATCGAGCGCGGCCCTCGTCCAGCGCGGCTGGCGCTTGGCGTGCCCGCGCATGGCCGCCGAATAGTCATAGTCCGCCGCCGCCGCGACCGGACGCCCGACAATGCCCTTGAGCGAGGGCCCCTGCGCGCCCGATCCGTCATCGCCCAGTGCATGGCACGAATAGCATTTCTGGAACGCCTTCTCGCCCGCCGAGATGGCGTTGGCCGGACGGGTCTGCGCACCGGTCGTGGCGGGCAGGGTCGCGACCGACACGGCGCCTGCCGCCGCCAGAAACACAAAAACGCCCCGCATCATCGCTCCTTTATTCCCCGACCGTCACCAGCATCAGCCGCTCGGTGCCGGATTCGGGCAGGTAGATTTCGTTGTCGCGGCCCAGGATCTGACGCACGTTGGCATCGGGTCCGCTGCCAGGAATGGTCGCCACCCATTGCTCGCTGCCCGGATCGAACACCAGCGTGTTGTTGCTGGCAAAATCGGTCACCCAGACATCGTCACGCTCGTCGACATAGACAGCATAGGCCTTGGGCGCGTCGCCCGGCAGGTCGAAGCTGGTCCATGCGCTGCCGTCGGGTTCAAAACGGTAAAGCTTGCCGCTGTTCCAGCCGCTGATCCACAGGTCGCCGGTGGAATCCGCCCACACCCGGCGCAGGCCCGCGCCCTCGTGCGGGGGTTCGAACAGGGTGACGCTGCCGTCATCGCGGTTGACCCTGGCGAGATGGCTGCCGGCCAGCGAGACATACCAGATCTCGCCATCGGGCGCAGCGTCGATGCCATAGGGGCCGCGCCCCTCGGGGTCCTGGAACACTTCGATCGCGCCGCTGTCATCGACCTTGCCGTAAATCCCGTTCTGCCCGGTAAACCAGTGCACCCCGTCGCCGTCGAAGGCGCCGGTGTTGAGGTTGGTGTAGCCGGTGTCCTCGGGCAGTTTCCATACGTCGATTGCCTCGGTCGCGGGATCATAACGCACGATCGCGTTCTGCCCGCCATCGGTGATCCACGCCCTCCCATCGGGGCCGAGCACCACGCCGTGCGGTGCGGAATCGGGGCCGAGCGGGACCTGGCGATAGTCGCCGCTGGCGATGTCGATGATCCCGAGCGCGCCTTGCCGCTGGGCCGTGTACCAGATTTCGCCCGGCCGCCCCGGCGCGGCATCGTGCGGGCGCGAACCTTCGGGCAGCTGGATGACGCGGGTGCTGAAGGTGTAGTCGGGGGCGGCGGCATCCGCCGTGGCAGGCGTGTCCTGCGCGCAGGCGGCAGAGGTGGCGGACAGCGCGAGGGCGATCCCGGCAAGCAGGCGGTGCATGGTTCTCTCCCGGTGGTTGAGTCGCTATCATAGCCGCCGGCAGGCGCGGGGTGAAGGGAAGACCAAGACCGGGCGCTGGCTGCTGATGCGGCTGCGTCCCTATCGGACGGTGGAGGACCGGATCGACGGGGTGGTGGTCAGCGTGCCGGAGCAGCGCCGCTATGGCTTCTACCGCGCCGGGGCCTTGCTGGTCAGCGGGGCCGGGGTTCCGCCCGGATGCCTTGCATGGGGCAGGCCCCGTGCCTGAACGCGCGGACCCGCGCTCGCGGGTTGCAAGCTATGGCACCGGTTCCAGCTTCACCCGCGTGATCTTGTAGCCTTCGGTCTGTTCGATGATCAGGCGATGGCCCGCAAGGTCGATGCTCTCGCCCTGTTCCGGCATGATCCCGCGCCGGGCGAGAACCAGCCCGGCGATGGTGACGATGTCGCCTTCGGTCAGGTCGATGGCATAATCCTCGGCCAGTTCGGCCAGAGTCACCTCGCCGTCCAGCAGCAGCGCGCCGTCGGGCAATTTCTGCACCCAGTCGGCATCGTCGGAGGATTCCTCGTCGATCAGATCTTCCACCAGATCGTCGAGCGTGACGAAGCCCAGCGTCCCGCCATGTTCGTCAACCACCAGCGCGGCGTGGATGCGCTGCTTCTTGAACAGGGCCAGCAGTTCGGTGGCCGAGGTGGTTGCTGCCACGCGGGGCAGTGGCCGGGTCATGCCCGACAATGGCTGGCTGCTGCCCAGAGTGCGGGCGCGGATGAAGTCCTTCACATGCAGCACCCCGCCGATATCGTCGAGCGAGGCCGAATAGACCGGATAGCGGGTCTGCTGCGAGGATGCGATCAGCCCCGCCAGATCGGCGAGCGGCGTGTCCAGCGCAATCGCCTTCATCCGCGAGCGCGAGGTCATCAACTCCTCTGCCGTGCGGTCCTCCATTTCGAAGATATTGTCGATCAGGATGCGCTGGCCTTCGTCGAACTGGCCGCTGGCGGCGACTTCCTCGGTCGCGAATTCCAGCTCCTTGCTGGTGTAGAGCGACGCGCTCTTGCCCGGATCGGGAATGCCCAGCAGGCGCATCAGGCCGAAGGCGATCCAGTTGAGGGCAACCACCATCGGCTTGAACACCAACCCGAAGAACCGCATGATCGGGTTGACCGACAGGCTGACCTGTTCGGGCAGTTGCAGCGCAAGCGCCTTGGGGATCATCTCCCCGAACACGACATGCAGATAGGTGATGGCGCCAAGTGCGATGATGAACCCGACCAGATGCGACTGGTCATAGGTCATCCCCCAGCTTTCGAGCGTGGGGTAAAGCCAGGCCGCCACCGCCGGCTCGCCATACATCCCCAGCCCGATGCTGGCGAGCGTGATGCCGAGCTGGGCGATGGCGATGTAGGAATCCTTGCCGCCCTTGCGGTCGAACACCCGCACCAGCCAGCGCGCCGCGCCATTACCGCCCTTGGAAAGGGTGTCGAGCCGGCTGCGACGCGATCCGACCAGCGCGAATTCGGCGGCCACGAACACGCCGTTGATCGCGACCAGCACGATGATGACGATGATCGGGAGCAGGTAGTCGGTCATACCTCCTGCTCCTCACCGGCGTCGTCGCGCACCAGCACCCGCTGGACGGCATAGCCCGCCATCGTCTCGACCTTCAGCTGATAGGGCGTGCCGGGCAATGCCACCGTGTCACCCACCGCCGGCAACCGGCCAAGTTCGTGCCATACGAGCCCCCCGATCGTGTCGGCCCGGTCATCGGGAAGATCGATATCGTAACGGTCCGCCAGCGCGGCAAGGTTCATGTCGCCGCGCACGGAGCGGCCATTGGGCCGCGCGATCACGGGATCTTCTTCCTGATCGAATTCGTCCTGAATCTCGCCGAACACCTCCTCCAGCGCATCTTCCAGCGTGACCATGCCCGCCACCGAACCGTATTCGTTGATCACGATGGCGGTGCGGCGGCCGTTCCGGCGCAGGATCTGCCACAGCTTGGGCACCGGCATCATCTCGGCGACCACCAGCGGGGGCCGCGCCACCGTTTCGACCAACGCCTTGGCATCGCGTTCGAACGCAGCAAACAGCGCGCGGATATGGACGATGCCGACGATGTCCTCGGTGCTGGCGCCGGTCACCGGGAACCGCGAGTAGGGTTCCTTCGCGATCCGCGCGAGGGCGTCGCCCACGGTTTCGCTGGCGGCGATCGTGGTCAGTCGCGTGCGCGGGGTAAGGATTTCGCGCACCGTGCGCGAACTCAGCCCCAGCGCGCCGGCCAGCATGTTGCGCTCGTCGGCGTCGATCAGGCCGCCGGCCGCGCTTTCCCGGTAGAGACCTTCCAGCTCGTCCGGCGAATGGACGTGGGTGTGGCTGTGATCCGCGTTGAGGCGAAACAGCCGCATCAGCGCAAAAGCGGTGCCGTTGAAGATGAAAATCAGCGGCTTGAAGATCAGCAGGCTGACCTTCATCGGCCACAGGGTCGCCATGGCGAGGGCTTCGGGATAGCGCAGCGCCACGGTCTTGGGCAGCAGTTCGCCCAGCACCACCTGCAAGACGGTGACCGCCAGCAGAACGATGATGATGGCCGTCACCGCTCCGCCCACCGCGCCCAGCAGCGGGGTGAGCAGCGGGGTCAGTTGCGCCTGCCCGTAGGCGCCGGCGATCAGGCTGCTGAGCGTGATGCCGACCTGGCAACCCGCGACGTAATTGTCGAGCCGCTTGGGGTCCTGCAAGATCGCCAGCAAGCCGATGGCGGCACGGTTGCCGTTCCCG
>DAIQNP010000012.1:0-19487 GCA_036788335.1 Erythrobacter sp. | reverse complement strand
CGCCGACGCTCGATGAAGCCGCCGTGATCGCCGCCTCACTCCCGATCGCCCAAGGGTTTCAGGCCGAATTGCAGGCGCAATTGAAGGCCGCCATCGCGGACGGCGGTCCCAAGGGCGGGGTTTCGGTGTGCCAGCAGGCCGCCCCGGCCATCGCCGCGGCGCAGTCCGAGGCGAGCGGGGCCGAGGTCAGCCGCATCGCGACCAGACACCGCAACCCGGCAGGCGGGGTGCCCGCCGATCTGGCGCAAGCCTACGCCGCGCTTGAAGCCGCGCCGCTGGCAGGCGGCAAGCCCAATCGCCAGATCGTCCGCACCGGCAGCGGGGCCGACGCCAGGGTGCATGTCCTCTCGGCGATCCCGATGCAGGAACAGCCGTGCTCGGTGTGCCACGGGACCAGCATCGACCCGGGCCTGAAAGCCCACATCGACAGCCTCTATCCCGGCGACCTTGCCACAGGCTTTGCCCCTGGCGAATTGCGCGGCGCGTTGCTGATCAGCTGGGATGCGGCCAGGTTCGTGAAGTAACCCCGCGCCCCGTCACCAGCCCCACGGCGCGGGCGGCGGGGTGACGGGCTGCGTGAGGTCGAAGGCGACCCGGAACAAGCGCCCCTCGCGGCTGAGCTGGTAGGCATAGGTGCCCGCGCCCAGCTCGATCCGCCACACGTTGGTGACCGACGCTGTCAGGTCGTTCGCGCGGAACATCGCGATGCTCTCGGCATCGACGGCGAAGTCCTGCGCGCCCGCCGTGCCGCTATCCGCCGTATCCCCGCCATACATCGTCACCGCGTCCGACGATCCGTCCTCGTGGCGGTGATCGTGCTTGAGGCGCAGGCCGGTATCGGTGCGGGTGACGAGCCAGGTGCGCGATCGGTCCCACGTCCCGTCGGCGCGCTGGATATGGAACGGGATCGCCATCCGCTCGGGCGCGCACTCACGGAAATGCACCACCATCGCTGCGCCCGCCATGTCGGCATCGGCAGCGTCGGTGGAGACCAGTCGCCCGGCATAGGCCTTGCCGCAATGCTCGGCGAGCGCGGCCATGAACGCGCCCTGCGGATCGGCCTCGGCACTGGCCGCCACCGCCGGTCCATCGGAACCGGGCGCGGCGCAGGCTCCCAGCACCAGCAGCGGCGCGAGCATCAGGGCGGTGCGCATAACGGCGCGGCGGGCAGCGGGAGCATGGTTCATCGGTCAGCGGTGCCGCACCATCGCACAAATAGCAACTCTGCCGCGCGCCGGACCCGCCCCGATCCGCCCCGACCCGGCCTTTCCCACAATCATCATGTTACTGACCTGGTTTAGCGAGGTTTTGATTGAAGCCGTTTGGCAAACCAACCATATTTACTGTCAAAGCAGCCGTTCGATCACAGAACGGACAATGAAGACATGCCGTTTTCATTGGCAAACTGCTTATTGCGCGCAAGTTACTGCCGCCGGCGGTCGGCGCGGACATTCGAGGAGAGCCCGGCATGACTCACTATGGCAAGATCACGCAATACGACACGCAGACCGGCTCCGGCATGATTGCGCCGCTGGAAGGCGGAGACGCGCTGCCGTTCAACGCCTCGGGGATGGCGCAGCAGCCGCGATCCGACCAGACCTACACCTATGACACGCAGATGAGCGCGAGCGGCCAGCCGCAGGCGATCAACCTGCAGATGGATCCGGACGCCACCACCCACCCGCAGGATGCGGTTGCCCCCGGCCAGCAGGGCGGGTTCGACCGGCAGGGGATGAGCGAGGAACAGCGCAACCAGGACGCCGCCAGCCGCCCCGGCGTGGACGAGCAGACCCAGTTCCGGAATCCCGACCGCGGCGATCTGGAGGGCGTCAGCCGCACCGGCCGGGACCAGCCGCACAGCCAGCCCGGCACCAATCCGGCTGGTGGCAGCACCTTCCAGCCGCTCCAATCGCAAGCCAGCAAGACCCATCCCGACCCCGACGACCAGCACCGCCTGGGACGCGACGCACAGGGCCGGTCCGAGCGGGAGCAGAACGATCCCGGCCGCGGCACACCCCGACGTTAAAGCGCAGGTTCGGGAAAGCTCAGGGCCGGTTAAATGAAGGCTGCCGCCTGATCCGATCCGCCATCAGGGGCCTTGCGGTCATCCGCAGGCCCCTTTTGCGTGGCCGGTGCGATCCTGCTTGTGTGGGGAGGAGGGGCGCCGCCGCTCCGCCCCCGCGCCTCAGCTGTTCTTCATGTTCTCCAGCCCCTTGATCCCGCCGGGCTTGAGGCTGGGCTGGCTGGCATTGGTCTTCGGCCCCGCATCCTTCTTGGGCTTGCGCGCTTCCTTGGATTTCTTCTGTTGGCCCTTGGCCATAGGTACTTCCGATCAAGGGCGAAATGCCCGCCGAGAGGCGTGGGCCTGTTGGGGGGCGGTGTCAATGTGACCCGAATACTCGGCAGGCTGCCCCAAACGCTGCGACGGTTGCATCTTCTCTATCATTAGACCATATAGGGCACGGAGACACAAACATGGCGTACCCGTCGATTCAAGTGGCAAACGAGCTTTTGTCGTCGCACGGCGATGTTAGCCCGATGAAGCTGCAAAAGCTGCTCTACTACGCCAACGGCTGGTGGCTCGCGATCAATGGAGAGCCACTCATGAACGAAACGCCGCAAGTCTGGCGCTACGGTCCAGTGTATCAGCAGATTTATCGGACATTCTCACGGTTTGGCCACAATAGCATTGGCGGTCCTGTAAAGGGCAACCCTTTCGCAGACCGGCCCGAAACGCTCGGTGATGGCGAGGAAGAGGCGCGCGTAAGGCAGCTTCTCGAATGGATTTGGCAAGAGCACGGCACTAAGAGTGCAGTTCAACTTTCAGATGAAACTCATGCTGTCGGAACGCCATGGCGCGATATCGCTGAAAAGTATAATTTCAGAGTTCCGTTTAGTGTGGACATTTCACCGGAGCTAGATTGGAAGTTCTTTGCTGAGCAAGCTAGGAAACGCGGTATCGAGCCTACTCCGCTCCGAGCCCAAGCGCGCGCTAGATGACACACCTACGGGAGATGAAGAGTTCCGTGACTGGAACGATCAGCCTCTTGTTAGTGGAGAAAACTGGGACGAGAACGCCGCGCGGATCCGCATCGACAGGATTGCACGCGCGCTAGCATTGGGCTGGTCGTCTTTTCTCGTATGGGTTATCTTAGCGCAAGGTTACCCGAGCGATCATTACTTTGTGTGGCTTCTGCCCATACATGGTGCGTTTCATTTGGAAACGAGCGAGTTTATAGCGGTGGTCACTACGACCACAGAATCCGTGTTCGGCTTTCTTATCATAATTGCGCGTGATTTGTTTTCAGGAAAGAAAGGCGGCTAGCATTTTCCAGTGCTAAACTTAGGGAAGAGCATCCACTGGTCGTCTAGAGTGTCGAAGCTTTTTTCGCAAAGCCGCCGAATACCATCTTGTGCAACAGTTTTAGCATGGCGCCGATTTGTGGCCTGCGTACCCGAATTTTTTGACCCCCATCACCCCATCCCCACCAGCACCCGGTCCAACCCCTGCAAGAACCGCGAGCGATCCGCCTTCCCGAACGGCGCTGGCCCGCCCCCCACGCCGTCCATCCCGGCGCGCAGGTCTGCCATGATCGCCCGCGTGGCGACGGCTCCGCCGATGCTGGCGGCGGTGAACTCCTCGCCATTGTGTTTCAGCACCCGCGCGCCCGCTTTCAGGCAGCGGTCGGCCAGCAATATGTCGCCGGTGATGACCACGGATCGCGCATCCGCCGCCTCGGCGATCCAGTCGTCCGCCGCGTCGAAGCTGTCGGACACCACCACGCGCTTGATGCGCGGGCTGTCGGGGATGCGGAACGGCGCGTTGCTGACCACGCGGACTTCCGCTCGGAACCGGGTCGCAACGCGGTAGATCTCGTCCTTCACCGGGCAGGCATCGGCGTCTATCAGGATGGTGACGGGTGACATGGCGCAGGTCTAGCCGCGCGGGACGGGCGGGGGCAATGGCACGAGCCGCTTTTCTACGCGCCAACTCCGCGCGTCATCCTGCCGCGATGACCTGCATTGCGCCTCCCGCCAGCCCGGCAGCCGCCACCCCGCCTCGCGCCGGGCGGGGGGGGAGCCTTGCCGGGCGGTGGTTTCGCTTTTCGGGACAGTGTCTCCTGTGTCTCACGCTTCAGGCAAGCGGCGCTCAGGGTTAACGGAGTGATCAGGAATAGCCGTTAGGGCCTCACCGATCACGCGCCGCAATCCGGGAGAGCCTTACGCCATGCACCATCTGCAACAGCTGTTCGCCAGCAGCGAGGGCGAGGCGGTCTGGACCGAGGAGATGCACGCGCTGTTCGTGGCCGGCACGCTCGATCAGGCCGAGGCGGTGCTGCGCCATGGGCTGACCGGGCTGGACAGCGAACTGGGCGCGCTGTGCCTCGCGCTCGGGCAAGAGGACGTGGTGCTGGCCGGCTGGGACGAACTGGCCGAGGCGATCGCGCTGTTCGAAGGCGAGCCGGTGACCGGCGTCACCCTCGCCATCGCCAACGAACAGGACCGCGCCTTCGAAAAAGGGCTGGTCCACCATCCCTATGTGATGCTGGGGATCTACACCGACGAAGGCTTCGCCTTCAGCGCCGCCGATGCCGAAGCCGTGATGGCCGAACTGGAGCAGGAATTCCCGGCCTGGTCGGGGCACGAGGAAGACATCGAGGTGCATCTCGATATCGAGGGGCTGGACCGGCTCAACACCGCGCTGCTGCACCACAAGCAGCGCCACTTCTTCCGCGACGAAGCCCCCGCTCAGGCGCCGCTGCGCTATGTCGAATATGTGCTGGGCTGCTGGTGGCGCGCGCTGCGCTGGCAGCAGGCGGTGGCTGCGGCAGGCGCGCAGGCGGCGCTGCCCGGCGGCGTGACGGTGGTGAGCGGGATGGTCGACATGCGGCCCGAGGCGCTGTGCATCCATCCCGGCGCGGCGGGTCTCGCGGTGCAGGCGGCGGCGCAGGTGGCCGTGCCCGAGGCGCGCAACCCTTTGCTCGAGGCCGGTTTCGGCGATGGCTTCATCCGGCGCGGCGAAGGCCCGGTCGAGGACGCGCCGCCGACCGGAATCGAACTGCGCCGCCGCGCGGCCGCCACCGCCGCTGCGGCTGCCGAGCACAGCGCAAGCCAACCGGCCCGCCCGCGGTTCCTGGCGCGCCTGTTCGGCTGGCGGTGAGGGTTGCGGCGCGTCGGCCCGGGCGCGGCAAGACGCGATTAGGGAATCGGGCCGGGATGTGTTACAAGGCCTCCGCTGACGTCGAAATGTGCGACGGACTTCGAAATTTGCGCTCCGCCGCTTGGGCCTCGGCCCCCCGGCGTAAACCAGACGACGACTTCCTTTCATTGACGATTTGACGCACGTCCCGTCCGCACGTCGCGGGCGGTCTACCAAGTTCTTGAAAGGAACGCCGCATGAGCAAGACCGGAACCGTAAAGTTCTTCAACACCGACAAGGGCTACGGCTTCATCCAGCCGGACGACGGTTCGTCGGACAGCTTCGTCCACATCACCGCTGTGCAGGCTGCCGGCATGATGTCGCTCGATAAGGACCAGCGTCTCACCTACGATCTCGAACGTGGGCGCAATGGCAAGGAAAGCGCGATCAACCTCGCTTCGGCCAGCTGATCGTTGCGGGGATGACCCGCAAGCCAGAGGGGGCGTCGCCGCGGTCTGCGGCGGCGCCCCTTCGTCTATCCGCCGCCGCGCCTGTTTTGATGACCTCCAGCCCGGGAGCCCCGTGATGGCCCAGACTTTCGAATTCTATTCCGACCGTGCCGACGAAGCCGCCGCGCTCGCCGAAGCCGCGACGCTCGACAATGTCCGCGAACGCGAGCTGCGCTCGGAAAAGACCTGGCGCGCGCTGGCCGAGCAGGCCCGCAAGACCTCCGAGGAGCGCGTCAAGGTGGAGCGCGAACGGGCCGACCGCCGCGAAGCCGAAGAGCTTGCCGCCCGGCCGGACCCCGAACAATCGCTCGAACAGCCGCTCGCCGACTGAGCACTGGTCGCAAATCGCTGGCATGCGCGGGGTTGCCGCCCATATTGTTCAGGACTGACAACCAGAACAATCAAGGAGGAGCCACCGCGATGGCCACCATGCAATTCCAGTTCAACAGCGACAGTTCGGTGATGGGAACCCGGGAGGTGGCCGACCGGATCGAAGGTCAGGTGCGCCAGCGGTTCGCCCGCTTCGAAGACCGGCTGACCCGCGTCGAAGTGCACGTCACCGATGTCAACGGGCGCAAGCATGGCGCGGATGACAAGCATTGCACGATCGAGGCACGCCCGCGCGGCAGCCGTCCGATCGGCGTGACCGGCAAGGCCCCGGATGTCGATGCCGCGGCCCGGATCGCCGCCAACACCCTCGCCGAACGGCTCGAACGTGTGTTCGGCAAGGCCGAGCGCCACCGCCACGACCCGTCGCCCGACAAGCTGATCTAGGGTCGGCTCAGGGGTCTACGCCGAGAAAGCGGGCGATATCGCTCCACCGGCTGCGCACCGTCTGACGGCCGCGCTCGATGTTCCGCGCGATCAGGGCGGGATCGAATTCGAGCGTGTCGTAAAGATCGCTATCGGGTTCGATCACCAGCGTCGGCACCATCCGGAAGCGCTCGATCTCGGCGTGCAAGGGGCGCATGATGGTGGAAATGGCGGCCTGCGACAGGCCGGTCGCCTCGAGCGCAAGGCGCTGTTGCTGCTCGGCGGTCAGCAGGCGGTTGATGAGGTTGACGTTCTTGAGGTCATTCTCGGACACTTCGCGTGAATTGATCTCCACGCCGCGCAGCGCGATGTCGACCAGGCTGTTATAACGTTTGGGCGTATCGGCCTGCGGGCGAGCGCCGGCCCGCACCACCAGCACCGCTCGCGGTCGTTCGGCGAGGGCGGCGTCAAAGGGGGTGACATCGCGCACCCCGCCATCGACCCATTGTTCGATCAGGCCCGCCCCGTCACGGGTCTCGAACGGCGGGAAGAACGCCGGCATCGCGCTGCTGGCATAGACCCAGTTGGCGATGGTGTCGGCATTTTCGCCCACGATGCGCAATTCGGAATTGGTGATATTGACCACCGCGATCCGCAGCCGCTTTCCGGTGGCGCGGATCCGGTCATCGGAAAACGCCTCGGCCAGCAGCTTGCGCAAGGGTGCGGTGTCGTAAAGCGAGGATTTGCCGCTTACCACTGCCCACAAGGTGCCGCCGCGACGCGTGTAGATGTCGTCATTGCCCTTGATCCGGGTCCAGAAGCCAAGCAGTCCGTCAAGGTCGTCCTGCGCCACTCCCGCAGCCTGGATCGCCCCGGTCGAGGTGCCGACCACGGTTTCGAACTGCACCCCGCGCCGCGCGATCAATTCGTGCAGCACGCCCACCTGAAACGCTCCCTTGGCTCCGCCTCCGCTGAGCGCCAACGCCAATCCACCTGCCATGACCTGTCCCCTTCACCCGCTGGGATGCAGGCTAAGTGAAAATGTCGCCGTTTTCCAGTCAGAACGATGGGTGCGCACGCTCAGGCAGCAGCCGCGTCCGATCCTTCGATGCCGCATTCGCGCAGCAGCGCCGGGATGGCCTTGGCGACCCCGAAGAACCCGGCGCGGGCCAGCGGCCAGGTGGCACGGTCGAGCGGGGCGAGTGCGGTGACGATCCGGCCCTCCTGTGCCAGCGGCGCCAGATCGGGCCACAGCGCATCACGCGTCCAGCCGCCGGGAAGATAGGGCACCACCACCCGGCCTATTCCCGCTTGCGTCAGGATGTCGCGAAGCTGTTCGCCCGGTTGCCATTGTCGAATGGGGCAAGCAAAGGCGGCGGCGGCCTCCGCGCTGCCGCTGGCGACAGCGCCTGAGGCGAAGGACTCCGCGATGGTGCCCACCTCTCCCGGCGACCGCGCCTGTGGCCGCGCCGCCCCGATCACCAGCGCGGGCGATCCTGCAAGCTTGAGCGGGACGTGGTGTGCCGCCTCGTCATGCAGGATCAGAGCGAAAGGTTCGGCCAGCGCCTGCGGCGTGAGCGGCGGGGGCAGGTCGGGCAGGCTGCGGGGATGGTCGTGCGCTTCATGGAGCGGATCGGCATTCTCGGCCAGCCCTTGGGCAGCGAGCGGGCCTTGCGGACGGCCGGCGGTGTAGCGCGCAATATTCTGCGCCCGGGCGAGATAATGCTTCCCCCTGGTGTGCAGCCCCGCGACCCAGCGCCACGACAGCGTGTTCGATGCCGCATCGCCATCGGCCAGATGACGCAGGAAGAAATCCGCGCCGAGCCGCCAGTCGAGCTTCAGCGTGAAGATCCAGATGCTGGCGAACCACATGCGCGCATGATTGTGGAGATAGCCTGTCTGCGTCAGTTCCTGCGTCCAGACATCGAAGGCGGCGATTCCGGTGCGGCTCTCGACCGCCTGCAAATAGGCGGTCCGCCGTCCGGCGTTGCGCTCCAGTTCTGCCAAGGCCGCATCGCGCCCCGCGCAGTAATCCGTCCAGATGCCCGGACGCTGTTCGAGATAGCCCTTGAAGTAGATCCGCCAGAACACCTCGGCCGTGAATTTTTCGCTGGCCTGGGCGGAATGCCGGCCAAGCACGGCGTTCAGCACCTCGTCCGCGCCGATCAGCCCGGCGTGCAGCCAGGGCGACAATTCGCTGACGTTGCCGCGGCAGTCGCCGGGTGGAGGTGGTCCGTTGTCATCGTTGCGACGTTCGGCATAGCGGCGCCCGGCGTGCGGCACAAAGCGGGCAAGCCGGTCGAGACCGGCTGCACGAGTGGGGGTCATTTCCATGAGCAGTGCAACCCCGGCGACCGGCCGAAGTTCCATGCGCCAGTCCGGGCGCGCCGCCGGACGTAATCCGGAACGGTGCCTTTTTTCGGCCATTGATTCCCACGCGAACCGGCACCGAACGCCGATGCGCGCCGATACCACCCATCAGGCCCGACGGGGCTTCAATCGCCCCCGATCAGGCAATGCAAGGAATTCCCCATGACGAAGCTTCCCCTTATTCTCGCTTCGAGCGCCGCCCTCGCCCTCGCCGCCTGCGGCGATGCGAACGACACCGATACCGTAGTGGTCGAAGATACCGCCGCAGATCAGACCGCCACGACGAGCGATGCGAGCGATGCCGGCAGCGTGGTCGATGTGGCGCAAAGCGATGCGCGCTTCTCGACCTTGGTGAGCGCCATCTCCGCCGCCGATCTGGCCGACACTCTGGGCGGCGCCGGGCCGTTCACGGTATTCGCCCCCAACAACGCCGCATTCGACAAGCTTCCTGCCGAGGCCCGCGTGGAATTGCTGGGCGATGCCGGGATGGATGGCACCACCGGAACCGCGACCGGCGGGCAGGAAGCCGCCCGCTCGGGCGGTCAGGTCGGCAGGCAGGCCGGGATGGAAGCCGAAGGCGATAGCGAGGCACTCGCCGAAATCCTGCGGTATCATGTGGTCGAAGGCCGGGTCGACGCCCAGACCCTGACCAACGCGGTCGAGCAGGCCGGCGAGCGCGGTTACGCCATCGAAACACTGGGCGGCGGCAGGTTGATCGCCAAGCAGGTCGGCGAAGGTATCTCGCTGACCGACGAGGCGGGCAATACCTCCATGATCGTGACCACCGACATCGCCGGATCGAACGGGCTGGTGCACGAAATCGACACCGTGCTGATGCCGGAGTGAGGATGAAAGGGCAGGGCCGGACGCGGCTCTGCCCTTTGATCATGATTGCGCATTGCACCTTGGCCCTGCTCAGGCTTAGGATATTGGTGCCATGAAAACCGCCCCGCACCGACTGACGGCCTGTGTCCTGCTCGCCCTGGCAACCGCCTGTTCGCCGGATGCCGGCATGAACGGCACCGCGGAAACCTATGCCGGTGTCGGCGCGGATGAAACGGTGTCGCTGATCGGTACCGAACCGTTCTGGGGGCTGACGATCACAGGGGCGCAGGCGCGCTATTCGACGCCCGACAGGGTATCGGGCGCGCAGTTCACCGTCAGCCGCTTTGCCGGCAACAATGGTCTTGGGTTCTCCGGAACCCTTGATGATGCGCCTCTTACCGCCACACTGACGCCGGGCCAGTGCAGCGACGGCATGAGTGACCGCAGCTATCCCTTTACCGCGACCATTGTTCACGCTGGCATGACCATGCAGGGATGTGGCTACACATCGGCAAAGCCCTTCACCGGCGAAGGCGCGCCCTGACGCGGCGCGAGAGGTCGGCAGGATCGGGTCAGGAGGCGCGACGTTTGCGGCTCCGACAGCGTCCGGCATTGGCCCCGAACGCTGCCGACTCGCGCGGTTTTTCTGTTTTTTCGGAACGCCTCAAGGGCCTTGCCGTTGCACCTTTCGTGGGATCATGGCTGTGCGCCGCTGCCGGGCACAGCCGAAAGGCAGGGTGACGTGAGCACTGACGACGAACGCGCAAACCCGCGCGGCGCGCAGGCGTTGATGCGGTTTGACGACGCGCCGGAGCGGTTTCGCTCTGGCAGCAAGGCCGACCGGTTCAGCGGCGCATCAGGCGTATTGTTCGAACAGGCGATGGCACAGACCCGCATGGCGATCTGCCTGTGCGACCCGCATTCGCCCGAACTGCCGATTGTCTTCGCCAACCGCGCGTTCCGCCAGTTGACGGGCTATGCGGAAGAGGAAGTGCTGGGGCGCAGCTGTCGGCTGCTGCAAGGGCCGAAGACCGACCCCGAACCGATCGCGCGCATCCGCGAGGCCATCGCCAACGAGGACGTGGTGGTGGTCGAGCTGCTGAACTACCGCAAGAACGGGACGACCTTCTGGAACGCGCTGCACCTCGGCCCGATTTACAATGCTGCGGGCGAACTGGTCTATTTCTTCGGCAGCCAATGGGACGTGTCCGATGTGCGGGCCGCCCGCGCTGACGAACATCATGCGCGCGAAATGGCGCGGGAATTGTCACACCGCATGAAGAACATGTTCGCGGTCATTGCGGGCATCGTCAATGTCACCGGCCGGGTGCGCGGGATCGAGGCAGAAGCGGCAGAGATCAATTCGCGCATACAGGCCCTGGGCCGGGCCTATGAAACCACGCTCGACGATGCATCGTCGGGCAGTATCGAAATCGGGCAGGCGATCCGCGCCGTGCTGGCGCCCTATGATGGTGACGGTGCCCGGCTGGCGATCGGCGGGCAGGGTTTGCGGATGCCGTTCGCCACGATTTCGGTGATCGGGCTGATCCTGCACGAACTGGCTGCCAATGCGACCAAGCACGGGGCGTGGAGCGTGCCGGGCGGTCAGGTCGCCGTCGCATGGCGACGAAGCGATCCGGGCGAAGATGCGGCGCTGGTCATCAGCTGGCAGGAACGCGGCGCACCGCCGGTCGATGGCAAAGCCATTGCGGCGGGCACCGGCATGACCATTACCGATCGCCTGCTCGCCAGCGCGCAGGGCTCGATCGATCGGCGATGGGGCGATGATGGCCTGTCGGCGACTATCCGCTTCCCGCTGGCAGCGGGCTGATGGCGGGACTGCGCACGATCCTGTTGCTCGAAGACGAGCCGTTGATCCTGATGGACCTCGAATGTGCGGCGCATGACCTCGGCTGTACCGTAATTCCGGCGACCAGCTGCGCGGCGGCACTGGCGGCGCTGCAAGCCGACGGCGACAGGGTCCATGTCGCGGTGCTCGATGTGTCGCTCGGCAGCGGGGAGACCTGCATTCCGGTGGCCGAGGAGCTCGTCCGGCGGAGCATCCCCTTCATCCTCCACTCCGGCAATCTCGACCGGCATGACGAACAGTTGCGGCAGCTCGAAGCCGACCTTGTGGCCAAGCCCACGCCCGCCGACGCGGTGATCGAAGCGGCACTGCGCCGCTGCGCGTGACCCTGCCCTAGAACAGGCCCGGCAGTTCGCGCTGTTCCGGTTCGGGCCGGGCGGGTTGCAGCATCGGCCGGTCGGGCAGGGACAGCGCTGTGGCGGTCTGCCCGGGAACCGGGGTTGCCGAGGCGATCCCGGCATTTGCGCCGCGCATGATCGGCGTGCAGGCCCGCCCGCCGAGGAAATCGAGCGCTGTCGCCAGCGAGGCTTCGCGCGGATCGCCGAAGGGGCGCAGGAGATCGTCTTCCGCCCGGCAGGTGTTGGGCACAACCCCGGCGAGACCGTTGAAATATTCGCCCTGGTTGTTGGCATTGACCGTCTGGAACGTCACCGCACGGACCCGCAGATCGCAGGCGGCAAGGTCGAACGCGAACTGCCCAACCGGCTTGCCGTCGGTATTGTCGCCGATCAGCGCGATGTTGCTGGGCGCGACATAGGGCAGCATCGAATTGATCACCAGCTCGCTGGCAGAGGCGCTCGCGCGGGTGGTGATGAAGGCGATCTTGGTCGGGGCAATCGCATTGGTCTCGTTGCGGAACAGCGTGGTTTCGTTCTCGCTCGCCTTGGAAGCGCGCAGCACGGTCCGGCTCCACACCTGGCCGACCCGGCCCTGGCCCATCAGATCGCCCATGACATTGGCGACGCTCACCAGCCCGCCGCCATTGTAGCGCAGATCGATCACCAGCTCGCTCACGCCTTCGCGCGCGAACAGGCCATAGGCGTCGCGCAGCTGCGCTGAGGTGCTCGACACGATGAAGGTGCGCAGGTTGAGATAGCCGACCTTGCGTCCCCCATCCTCGATGATCAGCGCACCGTAACGATCGGAAATCGGGTCGAGCGAGAATTCGGTCTTGGTAATATTGCGCTCAACCGTGGCCCCGCCTGGTTGCGAGAAGCGCAGCACACGCGACAGGCCGGCTGTCGACGGACCCAGCGCGTTGACCACCGCTTGCGGCCCGCCGGTCGCCATCAGGGTGCCGACGCTTTGCAGGTTGGTGCTGGTGGTGCCGATCGCCATCAGCTCGCTGCCCCGGTCGAGCCCCGCGGCAAAACCGTTGGCGTTTTCGTAAGCCTCGACCACGAAGACCCGGTTGGCCTGCGTGTCGTAGACAAGGCGAATGCCGAAGCCAGCGCTCGAGCCGGAATTGATCAGCGCGGTCTCATCGGCGATCGAGGTGGCGAAGGTGAAGAAGTTGTCGCGGTTCTGCGCGCGGGCCGGCGCGACGCGGGCATCGAGGAAGGCCTGGACACTGTTGAAATTGGCCGGATTGACATTGGCGTCGAGCAGCGTCGGGAACAGGTACCATTCGTTGAGCACCGCGTTGGCGAAGTCCTGCTGCTCGCGCAGCGAACAGCTCGCCGATGTCGGCGTGGGGCTCGGGGTCGGGGTCGGCGTGCCGCCGCCAGTCGCGGTCGGAGCAGGGGAGGACCCTCCGTCACCACAGGCGACAAGGGCAAAGGCAAGGGTAGCGGACAGCATCGAACGAGCGATGGTCATCGGGTGCGACTCCGGGCAAATTTGGGGACGCACGGGCATTCCGCGACGTCACGATGGTGGTGGAGCCATGCAATGTCTGGGCTTCAGGGGCAAGATCGGGGCGCTACTCACCGCCATATTTTGCAGTAACCGTCCCTTTTTTGGCTGCTTTTTTGAGGTTTTCCGCAAAAACCGGGAAAATTCGGCTTGCCAAGTCTCGTCTCGCCGCGCGCTTGGGACTAGCAGGGGGTGGTAATGACGCGACAGAATCATGACTGAACTGCCTGCCTGGCTCTTGAAAAGGTTGCCCGCAGCCGCCCGTCACCCGGGTCTCGCCATCGCCCGTCTGGGCGATGAACGCAGCTTTGCGCGTGGCGGCTTCGCGCTCGCCAGCCCGGCCTTCGCGCATGGCGAGGCGCTCGATCCCAGTTTCACGGCCGGCGAAGAAGACGCGGTTGCGCCGCCGCTCGAATGGACCGCGCCGCCGCCCGGATCGCAGGAACTGGTGATCGTGGTCGAAGAGGCATCGGGCACCGCTGCTGAACCGGCTTGTCACTGGCTGGTGTGGGGCCTGCCCGCGCAGCGCGGCAAGCTGCTTGAAGGCGAGGTGCCGCCGCGCACCGGGAAAAACGCCGCCGGCAATTCCGAATGGCTGCTGCCTGATCCGCCGGCCGGCGAGACGCGCCATTACCTGTTCCAGATTTTCGCCACCGACCTGCCGCTCGTGCTGATGCCGGGCGTGGGGAGGGCGGAATTGCTCGCGTCGCTCGAAGGCACGATCACCGCTTGTGCGGTGCTCCATGCCTCGTTCACGGGGTCGTCTGAAGATGCGGGCTTCGAAGATGACGACTTTGACTAATCCTGCCAAGAATGAGGGAGTAGATGATGGCTGGTAAAACCAACGCATTGCAGAGGCCGGTAACGGTATCTGAGGATCTTGAAGCGGTGATCGGCAAGGGTCCGATGACTCGCGCCGAGGTGACTTCGAAGGTCTGGGAATACATCAAGGCGAACAGCCTGCAGGACCAGACCGACAAGCGCCAGATCAATCCGGATGCGAAGCTGGGTGCCGTGATCGGCAAGGACCAGATTTCGATGTTCAAGATGACGGCTGCGGTGTCCAAGCACCTCAGCTGATCGCTTCGGCCCGGCAAGGGACGGACGTTAGCGGCGCGCGATCCGATAGGGTCCGCGCCGCGCGTCGATGATTTCGCCTTTCCACGACAGCGTGACGGCACCTGCTGCGACAAGCCGGTCGACCGCCGCGTGGACCTGTTCCATGCTGCCGCGCCAATCCTGACCTGCCTCGGCAATCCGGCGGGCGACTTCGCTCGGGCAGATGGTCTTTCCCGCACCGCGCTCGGCGAGCAGCGCCAGAACAGCGCCCTGGGCTTCGGTCATGCCGCGACCCTGCGGCTCCCGAGGCACTCCCCCACCCACAGCGCCAGCCCAATGATCAGCGGCTGCGCGATCATGCGCGGCACGTGATAGCCGAGGCCGAGGCCGCCATCGGCGCGCGCCATGTCGATCGCGAAGTGGTTGATGTTGGCAGGCCAGACGCACAGCGCATACAGCGCCAGCCCCCACCCCGCCGCACGGCGCAGGCGGGGCGAGAAGGACTGTGCCAGACCGATCGCGCCGAGGATCTCCGCCACCCCGGTCAGCAGCACCACGGCCTCGGGCGCGGGCACCCATGCGGGCATGATCGTCAGGAACGGCGCGGGCCGGATCAGGTGGATCACGCCGGCCAGCGCATAGAAGGCTGCCAGCACCCAGCGCAGTGCGCTCTTGATCATGCGCCCGGTTCCCAACCCGGCGGGGCGAGGGTGAAACCGGCAAAGTCGAACCCCGGCACCACCACGCAGGACACCAGCGAATAGCCGAACACCGGCTCGCCCGCGCCGCGCGCCGCCTGCCATTCGCCGGTCGGCACCAGCCCCTGAAGATTGTGGCCCGCAGCCACATCGTTGCCGAGGATCACGTTGCGCACCGGCCCGGCGTCGCCCGCCGCGAGCCGCAGTTCGAGCGGATCGCCCGCTTGCCACAGCCACAGCTCGTCCGCATCGACCCTGTGCCAGTGCGACGCCTCGCCGCTGCGCAGCAGGAAGATGATCGCGGTGCCCCGCGCGCGTCCATCGGCTCCGGTGGCGCCGCGCCAGGTTTCGCGATACCACCCGCCCTCGGGATGCGCGGCAAGGCCCAATTGTTCGATCAGCTGCGCCGCGCTATCACTCATGCCGAAAGCCTTTCGTGCCCGTGCCCCGGGCGTCCTACCTTCAGGAGCGTCATCCATGCAACCATCCGTGCCCTCGATCCTCGCCCTTGCCGCCGCGCTGGCGCTGGCAAGCCCGCTCGCGGCGCAGGATGCTCCGGTCGATCCGGCAACCGCCACCGCCAATGCCGCGCTGGACGCCGCGCCGATCTTCGATGGGCACAATGATGTTCCCATCCAGCTGCGCGCGCGGGTCGCCAACCAGATCAACACCTTCGACTTCGCCGACACGAGCGCCACCGGCGAAGCCCATCCTCAGGGGGCGGTCATGCAGACCGACCTGGCGCGGCTCGCGGAAGGCAAGGTCGGCGCGCAGTTCTGGTCGGTCTACGTTCCCTCCAACCCCGACGAGGCCGAGGCGGTGCAGCAGACCATCGAGCAGATCGATGTCACCTTGCGCCTGATTGCCCGCTACCCGCAGGCGCTCCGTTTCGCCCGCACCGCCGACGAGGTCGAACGCGCCATTGCGGATGGGCGGATTGCGTCCCTGCTGGGGATGGAGGGCGGCCATTCGATCGGATCGAGCCTCGCGGTGCTGCGCCAGATGCATGCGCTGGGCGCGCGCTACATGACATTGACGCATAACAGCAACACCCCCTGGGCCGATGCCGCGACCGATGCCCCGGCGCATGGCGGCCTCAGCGATTTCGGCAAGGACGTGGTGCGCGAGATGAACCGGCTCGGGATGCTGGTCGATCTCAGCCATGTCAGCGAGGCAACGATGATGGACGCGCTTGACGTGGCGAAGGCGCCGGTGATCTTCAGCCACTCGGGCGCGCGGGCCATCAATGGTCACCCGCGCAACGTCCCGGATACAGTGCTGGCGCGATTGGCCGAGAATGGCGGGATCGTGATGGTGGTGGCACTACCGGGCTTCCTCAATGAAGAACGCCGCCAGTGGTTCGCCGAGCGCTCCGCCGAGGAAGCGCGGCTGAAGGCGCTGTTTCAGGGACAGGCGGACACCGTCGCGCAAGCGATGGCGCAGTGGGATGGCGCCAATCCCGAACCGGCAACCACCATTGCGCACATGGCCGACCACATCGACCACATCCGCGAGATCGCCGGGGTGGAATCGATCGGGATCGGCGGCGATTTCGACGGGATGCCGTCCGGCCCGGTCGGGTTCGAGGACGTGCGCGGCTATCCGCTGCTGTTCGCCGAACTGGCACGGCGCGGTTATTCGCAGGCCGAGCTGGAAATGATCGCCAGCCGCAACGCCCTGCGCGTGATGCGCGCGGCCGAACGCTATTCGGCCAGCGTGGCAAACGAACCGGCCATCGAAACACTGATCACGCCGCTCACTGATTGAGCACCGCGAAGGGTTGGTTGCCGGTTCTGAAGCTATCGCTCATCAATCCTCGGCAGCGTCGGGCGCATCACCGATTTGCGCAGGCGCCACGTTCATATCACCGCCGCCTTCCTGTTGTTCACGCTCCGCCTCGATCCGGCCGGTGGTGGTGCCTGCGCTTTCTACCGAATCCTGGGTGAGCGCCCCGGTCACCCAGATCACCGTCATCGCGACAATGGCGAGCAGCAGACTGATTCCGAGCACCCAGCGCACGACACCTTCGTTGCTGCCCGCCTTGGCGTCATCTTCTTCGATATGCACTTTACGGCGGGGGTCGGGCATTGTGTATCTCCTGCAACGATTTGCAGGGGATCAACCGTCGCCGCCCCGCACCGTTTCCACCCGCAGGACCGGGCGGGCGGGAGATGCGGCAGGGCGCGCCGCAGCTCCGGTCAGTCGCGCAGCAACTCGTTGATGCCGGTCTTGGAGCGGGTCTGCGCATCGACGGTCTTGACGATCACTGCGCAATAGAGGCTCGGGCCGGGGCTACCATCGGGCAGGGGCTTGCCGGGCATCGCGCCGGGGACGACCACGGCATAGGGCGGGACCACACCCATGTGCACCTCGCCGGTGGCACGGTCGACGATCTTGGTCGAGGCGCCGAGATAGACGCCCATCGACAGCACCGCGCCTTCGCCCACGCGCACGCCTTCGGCCACTTCGCTGCGCGCGCCGATGAAGGCCCCGTCACCGATGATCACGGGTTCGGCCTGCAAGGGCTCGAGCACGCCGCCGATCCCGGCGCCGCCGGAGATGTGGACGTTCGCGCCGATCTGCGCGCAGGAACCGACCGTCGCCCAGGTGTCGATCATGGTGTTCTCGCCGACATAGGCACCGATATTGACGAAGCTCGGCATCAGCACCGCGCCCTTGCCGATGAAGCTGCCGCGCCGCACCACCGCGCCGGGGACGACCCGGAAGCCGGCTTCGCGGAAGCGGTTTTCGCCCCACCCGGCAAACTTGGTCGGCACCTTGTCAAAGGCTGCTTCACCCGCAGATGCGCCTTCCATTACGCGGTTGTCGTTAAGCCGGAAGCTGAGCAGCACCGCCTTCTTGAGCCACTGGTTGACGCGCCAGCCGCCGGCTGCATCCGGCTCGGCCACGCGCGCTTCGCCATTGTCGAGCAGCGCCAGCGCCTCGGTGACCGAATGGCGCACCTCGCTTGCCGGGGTGATGTCGGCGCGGTTTTCCCAGGCGTCCTCGATGGCGGCGATCAGCGTGTCACTCATGGTGTTCTCCGGCGCGAATTCAGCAGGTGGACGCTGCTAGCCGCCCACCGGAAACTCGGCAAGCGTTACGCAATCGGCCCCCGAGGGCCGCAAGGCCGACCGGCCGCCCGCAGCCGCTCGCGCGTGGCGCGAAACGCGGCGAGGAGGCAGGCCCGCAGCGGCCTGCCTCAAACCTATGGCTTCATCCCGGCGGCGCGGGCGAATTCGTAGGCGCGTGTCGCCAGCGGGCGCACCCGTTCGCTCATCGCCTGCGCATGGGCGGATGACGCAGTGCCATCGATCACGCGCTTCTTGATGCCCTGCATGATCCCGGCGAGGCGGAACAGGTTATAGGCGAAGTACCAGTCCATCGGCGGCACGGGAAAGCCGGTGCGGGCGACATACCGTTCCACCGCTTCCTCGACGCTGGGAATGCCAAGCGCGGCAAGATCGAGGCCAAGCAGCCCCGCGCGGCCATCGGCAGGCTGGAACCAGTTGAGCATCAGGTAGCTGAAATCGGCGATCGGATCACCCAGCGTCGACAGCTCCCAGTCGAGCACCGCGATGATCCTCGGTTCGGTCTTGTGGAAGATCACGTTGTCGAGCCGGTAGTCGCCGTGCACCACCGATGATCCGTGCTGCGGCGGGATGGTTTGTGGCAGCCATTCGATCAGCCGCTCCATTTCGGGCATCAGTTCGGTTTCGGAGAGCTTGTACTGCTTGGTCCAGCGCGCGATCTGGCGCGCGCAGTAATCGGTGGGCTTGCCGTAATCGCCCAGCCCGATGCGGTCGGGCTGGTTGAGGTGCAGATCGGCCATCGTGTCGATCAGCGCGAGGTAATGCGCGCGGCGTTCGTCCGGCTCCATTCCGGGCAGCGCGCCGTTCCACAAGGACCGTCCGTCGGCCATGCTCATGACGAAGAACTTGGAGCCGAGTACGTCCGGGTCCTCGCACAGGCCATAGGTCTGCGGCACCGGGAAGCCTGTGGGGTAAAGCCCTGACATTGCCGCATATTCCCGGTCAACCGCATGGGCGGATGGCAGCAGTTTGCCGAATGGCTGGCGGCGCAGCACGTAAGCCGCGCCGGGTGTGTCGATGCGGTAGGTGGGGTTCGATTGCCCGCCCTTGAACTTGGTGTAGCTGATCGGGCCTGCGAAACCTTCCACGTTCGCCTCGAACCATGCGGTAAGTGCAACGAGATCGAGCGCGTCTTTCTCGGTCACTTCGACCGTGCCGACCATTTCGGTGTCGTAATCAATATCCATCAGTCGAACACCACTACCGTGCGCGCGGAATGCCCGGCGCGCATCGTGCTGAAACCCTCGTTCACCGCTTCGAGCGGAATACGCTCGGCAATGATCGTGTCGAGATCGAGCAACCCGCGCAGGTAGAAATCGA